>CBDTZE010000040.1:0-10575 GCA_965364815.1 uncultured Nitriliruptoria bacterium
ACATTCCGGCAGCGGTCGTCCGTCAGCTTGCCGAGGCCCCCTCCCGGATCGTGCTCACGACCTCGACGGCCGTCTACGGCCAGGACGACGGGAGCCTGGTGGACGAGGCCAGCCCGACCGATCCCGACCGCGCCACGGCCACGATCCTGGTCGAGGCAGAACGCGCCCTGGCCGAACTGGCACCGATGGCCACGTCCCTGCGCCTGGGCGGCATCTACGGCCCCGGGCGGACCCGCCTCGTGGACCAGGTCCGTGACGGCGAGGCGACGTTCGCCCTCGGCCAGTGGACCAACCGGATCCACCGCGACGACGCGGCGGACGCCATCGTGCATGTCCTGGGCCTCAACGCGCCGCCGCCGGTCTGCAACGTGGTGGACGACACGCCCGCGGAACGTCGTGACGTCCTGCAGTGGCTCAGCGCCTACCTGGGCGCACCGGCGCCCCGGGAGGTCGCGCCGGGCGAGGGCGGCGGCCGCGGCACGAACAAACGTGTCGACAACCTCCTGCTTCGCTCGACCGGTTGGCGACCGACGCACCCGTCCTGGCGTGAGGGCTACGCCGCGATGCTGGGCTGACCGGCCGGTCCATTCGGACCGCACGCGGCCGGTTGGCCACAGACAAAGGACGCTCCCGGGCCAGTCGGTGCCCGTTGTGTCCGTATTGCCCGACGAAACGGACCGAGGATGTGCACACTTGTCGCAGCCAGCTTGGGAGACATCATGATGCAGGAGACCGCACGTCGCACGCTTCGACTCGTCGTCGTCGACGACTCGGACGACCTGCGTCAGATGCTGGTCCTGCGCTGGCGTCGCTCCGCGGATTTTGACGTCGTCGGCCAGGCCCCGGACGGCCTGCAAGCACTTGACGTCGTCGAACGGCACCACCCGGACATCGTCCTCATGGATCTCGACATGCCCGAGATGGACGGCCTCGAGGCAGCGGCGATCCTGCGCCAGCGTCACCCGGGGTTGATCCTGGTCGCCCTGACCTCTCATGACCGCCAGGAGAGCCTCGACGCCGCCACGGCCGCCGGGTTCGACCGGTACGTCGTCAAGGGCCAGCCGCTGCACGAACTCGACGAACTGCTGGCCGCCCTGCACTGAGGCGTGTTCAGCCGTCCCAGCGCACCAGCAACGGGGCGTGGTCCGACGGCTTGGCGGGTGCGGCCAACTCGACGCCGCCCCGTTCCTTGACGTTCTTGCGGAGCTCGCGGTCGATGCCGACGAACTCCAGGTTCGCCGCGATGTCGCTGGTGACCAGCGCGAGGTCGATCCGCAGGCCCTTGTTCTTGTGGAAGTTGCCCATGCGGTAGTCCCACCACGTGTAGGCGTTCTCCCCGCGTTCCGGGGTGGCGTCCCACGCATCGGTGAGGCCGACTTCGCAGATCGACGCGAGCCGCTTGCGTTCCGCGTCGCTGGTGTGCGTCGTCCCGGTGAAGGCCTTGACGTCGTACACGTCCTCGTCGCGTGGGGCGATGTTGAAGTCGCCCGTGATGATGCTGGGTCCACCGGCAACCATCGTCTCCGCGTGGGCCGCCATCGCGTCGAGCATCTCCAGCTTGTCGCTGAAGATCGGGTGGTCCAGGGACCGGCCGTTGACCACGTAGACGCACGCGACGCGGATGCCCGCGACCGTGGCCTCGATCCAGCGAGCCTCCTCGGGGCGCGGGTTGCCGGGCAGTTCGGTCGAGGCGTCGGCGAGCCCGTGCTCCTTGCGGGCAAGGATCGCCACGCCCTCGCGGCCGCCACCGTTGGCGATCGCCGCGTCGTAGCCGAGGGCCTCGACGGCCTCACCCGGCCAGCGCTCGTCAGAGCACTTGGTCTCCTGCAGGCACACGATGTCCGGCGCGTGGGCGTCGGTCAGCGCGGCGAGGTGATCCAGGCGCGTGACGAGGGAGTTGACGTTCCAGGTGACGAGCAGCATCGATCAGCCCCGCAGCATCTCGGCCAGTTCGAAGGCGAGTTCCAGCGACTGTTCGACATTGAGGCGAGGGTCGCAAGCAGTCTCATAACGCTCGGTCAGGTCGAAGTCCTCCAGCGCCCGGCCACCACCGACACACTCGGTGACGTCGTCGCCCGTGAGTTCGAAGTGCACGCCGCCGGGGACGGTGCCCTCGGCCTGGTGGACCTCGAAGAACGCGCGGACCTCGGCCATGACGTCCTCGACCCGGCGGGTCTTGAGGCCGTTGTCCGCGGTGAACGTGTTGCCGTGCATCGGGTCCGAGGACCAGACGATCGAGTAGCCCTTGTCACGGACATGGCGCACCAGCGGCGGCAGGAGGTCACCGACCTTGTCCGCACCCATGCGCGTGATGAAGGTGAGGCGCCCCGGGATGTTGTCCGGGTTGAGCCGTGCGACCAGCGCGTCGATCTCGTCGGTCGTCGCCGTCGGCCCGAGCTTGCAGCCGATCGGGTTGTGGACGCCGGAGAGGAAGTGGACGTGCGCCCCGTCGGGGTCACGCGTGCGCTCGCCGATCCACAGCATGTGGGCCGAGCAGTCGTAGAAGTCGCCCGTGAGCGAGTCCTGGCGAGTCAACGCCTGTTCGTAGCCCAGCAACAGGGCCTCGTGCGAGGTGTAGAAGTCCACCTGCTCGAAGGTGCGGTCGTCGAGGTCGACGCCACAGGCCCGCAGGAACTTCAGCGCCCGGTCGATGTCGGCGGCCATGGACTCGTAGCGCTGGCCCAGGGGCGAGTCGGCGACGAACTCGTGGTTCCAGACGTGGACCTTCTCGAGGTGGGCGAAGCCACCGCGGGTGAAGGCACGCAGGAGGTTGAGCGTCGACGCTGACTGGTGATACATCCGCTGCATGCGGGCCGGGTCCGGGATCCGACCGTCCTCGGAGAACAGCAGGTCGTTGACCGCGTCTCCCCGGTAGCTGGGCAGCGTGATCTCGCCACGGGTCTCGTCGTTGCTGGACCGGGGCTTGGCGAACTGCCCCGCGATCCGGCCGACCTTGACCACGGGCTTCTGCGCCCCGTAGGTCAGCACGACCGCCATCTGCAGCAGGACCTTGAGCTTCTGCTTGATCTGGTTGGCGTTGAACGCGGCGAAGGTCTCCGCGCAGTCACCGCCCTGGAGCAGGAAGGCCTCACCGTTGGCGACGCGCGCCAGGTCCTCACGCAGGTTGCGGACCTCGCCCGCAAAGACCAGCGGCGGCTCCGTCGACAGGTTGTCGAGCACGCTCTTCAGCGAGGTCTCGTCCGGCCAGGTCGGCTGTTGGAGTGCCTCGAGAGACTGCCAACTGTCGGGGGTCCAAGCGACCACGCGGGGTCCAGATCTTCAGGGGAATGGTGCGCGGCACGGTACCGACGGCGCGGAAATCGGACAGAAGCGGCGTGAGCGCCAACCGCGTCGAGGATGCGGTGGACGCAGGGCCGTCGTACGCTCTTGGCTTCATCCGTCCGCCTGTGCTGGCCACCAGCAACTCCGGACAATCCCCCCTCGTACAACTTCTCAGGGAGCTCCATCGTGGCCAAGAAGGGCAACCGCAACGTCATCACGCTCGAGTCGACGGCCGGTACCGGGACGCGTTACATGACGTCCAAAAACCGTGTCAACGACCGCGAGCGCCTCGAACTGCGCAAGTACGACCCCCGTACTCGCCAGCACGAGCTCTTCAAGGAGAAGCGCTGAGCTTCCCCAGACAACCGTCGGACGACGCCCGGGCCACTGGCTCGGGCGTCTTTCGTTTCCTCGTTCAGGCCAGCGCGTCCATCCAGACCTCGAGCCACGCATGGGCCTCGAGGCGGTCGAGGTAGGGCAGCCCCACGTCGGCCACGGTCGCGCGGTCGCGGACCAGCGCATCCGCCACATGGACGATGCCGGCGAGATCCAGCTCCCCACGAACGCCAGCCCACGGCGAATGGTGGGCCAGCACCCCGTCGACCAACGAGTCGGGCAGGCCCCAGGCCGCCAGGAGCAACGCCCCGACCTCGGCATGCGTTGCACCGACGAGGTCGGTCTCCAACTGCAGGCGCTGGGCCAGCGGCATGGTCACCGCGACCCGCATGACCTCCGGGTGGTGTCGCATCAGCAACAGCGTGCCGACGTCATGCAGGAGCGCAGCGGCGACGGCGTCCTGGCGCAGCGCCGGCGGCGCGACGACACGCGCAGCGCGTGCCACAGCTGTCGCGTCCTGTTCGAATGCCGCGAGCCAGTCGGCGTCGACCTCGGCGCCCAGGGAGGCGGACACCTCGGCGGCCAGCACCAACGCCTGCAGGGCCCGGCTGCCCAGCAGCACGACGGCGTCCTCGATCCGGCTGACGCGTCGGGGGAGGCCGAACCACGCAGAGTTGGCCAACTGCAGGGCCTTCGCCGTGACGGCGACATTGCCCTCGACGATCTCGGCGAGCTCCGCGGCGCCGACCTCCGGATCGTCGACGACCTTGGAGAGCGCCAACCAGAGGCTGGGCGAGGACGGCAGTGCGGTGTCACCCAGGGCCAGGCGCAGGGCCTCGCTGCGTGACGTCACCTCGCGGCGACGGACCTGGGCGGCAAGATCGTCCAGGAGCCACGGCAGATCCACGGGGCGGGCCACGAACCGGTGGGCCAGGGCCGAGGCATCGAGGACGCCGACGTCCTCGATCCGATCGCCCAGGACCACGCGCAGCGCACCCGGGTCACGCAGTTCGACCTCGGAAAGCAACGAGGGGAGGCTGGCGGTCGCGTCGGCGGAAGCCAGCACGACGTCCACGCCGCCGCCCGCGATGGCCGCCCGAAGCTCGTCAGCGCGTTCGACGAAGCGGACGTCCCAGTGCTCGCGCTGATCCCCCAGGGCCGACGCCATCGCGTCGCGCATGGCGCCCGACGACTCGAACACCACGAGGTGCAGCGTGCGGGGCGTGGTCGCCAGCGAGTCGAGGAAGGCGGCCTCGTCGAACGTGAGGCCGTAGAGGTCGTTGAGCAGGTCGTGGTCGTTCATGCGTCGACCTCGATGAAGCGGGGCGAGAGGTCGTCGACCAGGCTGTCGCGGAAGGCCGGCAGGTGACTCGGCTCCTTGCGTGGAGCGGCGGCGGGCCGTGGCGCCGGAGCCACCGAGACACCGCCTGCGGGCAGTGCCGGGTGTGGTGCCGGATCGGTGATCGGCTGGGCATCATGCAGGAGCAGCCGAACGGTCGTCCCGGCACCCGGCACGGACTGCATCGCCGCGCGACCGGTGTGGCGTTCGGCGGCTGCTGCCAGTGCTGCGAAGCCGGCGCCACCAGCCAGCGAGCGATCGGCCAGGTCGGCGATCCCCTTGACGTTGGCGCGGTGGCCCGACGGCCAGCGGTGGCCCGGGCCGTCATCGGCGACGGACACGAGCACGCCGGCCATGGCTCGGGCGACGACGATGCGGATCGCGGCCTCGGCCGGTGTGTGCTGGGCGACGTTGTGCACCAGTGCCTCCAGCGCGGGGCGCAGGGTCTCGACGTCAGCCTGCAGCGGCGCCTGCTCCAGTTGGACCTCGACGTTCCGGTCGGCGAGGGAGACGGTGCGCAGCACCTGGCGCATCAGGACGCCGACGTCGATGCGGGCGAGGCCAGCAGCCTCCAACACGTTCGCTTCGGACAACGCCGCGGCATCCGAGGGGACCGCCGGGGCAGGCGATGCGGAGCCGTCCGGGGCAACGGTCGAGGTGGCGTTCTGGGGAGCCGACGCGACCGCCGAGGCCGCGGACGGGGTCGGAACCCGACGCCCGACGGCCAGCAGTGCCGTCTGCCCGGCGCTGCGCACTGGGGTCAGGTCCAACTCGACCGTCACGCGTTCGCCGTGCCGGTTGATGTCGAAGACGATGGACGTCGGACCACCGACGGCTGCCTGGAGCGTCTGGCGGAGACGGTCACGGTGCTCAGGGAAGACGGTGCGAAACAGCGACGAGGCGTCGTCATGGAGTTCCTGCGGCGAGATCCCCAGCAGGTTCGGGGCGGCGTCGTTGGTCCAGGCGACCGTCAGCTGGGGGTGCAAGCGCAGGTGGAACACCACGTCGCGCGAGCTCTCCGCGAGGGCGTGCAACTGCTGTTCACGATCCTCGACGGCCTGCTGCAGTGCACGGTGCGACGAGACGTCGTGCAGCACGAGGTCGACGGCCGTGAAGCCTGCGACCGGCGACTCAGCACGAGGCTTGGCAACCAACTCGTAGGGGCGCAGGCGGCCCTCACGCGTCAGGAAGCGGATCGTGGCGCAGAGCGGTTGGTCCGTGGGCTTGGCCAACCAGGTGCGAAGGGTGGTGACGTCATCGGCGTGGACGTGGCCCCAGATCGAGGTGGGCTCACGTCCGAGGTCCTCGGCGGAACGCCCGAGCACGTCCTCGGCCGCACGATTGATCCAGGCGACGCGGGTCTGCTGGGCTGGCTGGCTGGGGACCAGCAGGGAGAGCACCGGGACGGGGAGACTGTCGAGGATCTCCCTGGCCTGGGCGTCGCCCCGTGCCGTGCCCCTGCGGGGCAGGCGGGCTGGGGGCGAAGGCGCAGGCGCAGGCGGCGCAACGGCCGCGATGGCATCGAGGGTGGGCTTGCGGGGGAAGGGGGTGGCCATGAGTCGCTCCGTCGGCAGGCGGTGCGACATTCCCTGTCACGACCGCGGGCCTCACCCCAGTGATCGGGATCCCCCGTGGACCTCGTGAGAGACGTGGTCCCAGAACGGCTCAGCATGACCATCCAATGTGGTCCATTCGGGCGGTTGGATCCCATGACCCATTCAGGCCACGGCCGCATGGCCCGCGACCGTGCGCTCACCGTGCCCCAAAACGACCGTGACCCGGCACAGGGCCGGGTCACGGTCAAGACGGGGGACGGTCAGATCTTCTGGCCGTTGCGACGCATCTCCGCGATCACGGTCTCAATGCCGTCGCGGTTGATCTTCTTGATGCCCGATGCGGCGACCGTCAGCTTGATCCAACGGTTCTCGGACGGCAGCCAGAAGCGCTGCGTCTGCACGTTGGGCCGGAACTGGCGCTTGGTGCGACGGTGCGAGTGCGAGACGTTGTTGCCGCTGCGCGGCTTCTTGCCGGTGACCTGGCAGATGGCGCTCATGATGCTCTCACGTTCTTGAGGCGCGCAGGCGCCGAGTGGGTGGTGCTTGGAGGGTGGGACCGTTGGGGTTGCGGGCCACAAAAGGCGCGCACGCACGATCACGCACGAGAGGCGAAGGGTACGCATGCCACTTCAGGTGGAGCAACCCCACCCGCGCGCGTCCCGCCCGCTCACCCGGGTCACGGGATCATCGGGGTCACGAGCGTGTCGTCATGCAACCACGTGAACTCCTGCCCGATGACGTCCAGGACCCCGTCGAGATCCCGCACCTTGCTCAGCAGGAGTCCCTGCTTCGAGCGGGTGTCGACCGCGCCGCGAACCGTGACGATCCCGTGCGCGACCTCGACATCCGCTTCGGGCGCGAGATCGCGGAGCACATGCCTGGCCGCCGTGGCCACCACGTCATCATTGCGCACGAGGACGGTGAGGGTGTCCGCGCGATCGACAAGCCCGACGACCTTCGCCCCGTCAAGGACCACCAGGCGACCGACGCTGTGTCGCACCATCTCCGCAGCCGCATCGCGCAGCCGGGCATCCGCTTCCGTCGTGCGGGCCGGGCGCGTGCACGCCTCGCCCACCGTTGTCGCGGCGTGATGACGCCGCCCGTCACGGGAGCGCTTTCCGAATCCGATCGGCGCGGGCACCACCTTGTCCAACAGGTCCTTGAGTGACAGGACACCCACGGGGCGCCCGTTGCCGTCGACCACCGCGGCACCCTCGACGCCGGCGATCAGCAACGACCGTGCGGCATCGCGGAGGTTGTCGTCCACCCGGAGCAGCAACGGTCGGGTGGCCATGACCTGGCGCACCAACAGTCGGTGCGGCTCACGGTCGGGGCGGGCAGGCGCGTGCTTGATCGATCGGCTGAGCGCCTCGGCGAGAGCCGTCGTCAGCCAGTCGATCGTGGCCTGGGCCGGGCCGTGCAGGCCGATCGCGTCCACGGCGGCACCAAGCGGACCCAGTGGCGGATCGTAGTGGCCGATGATCGCCAACTCGACGTAGTTGTCGTCAAGTTGCTCGAGCTCCACCGCGCCATGGAAGACCGGGAAGACGTGGGACGCCCCGACTGCCTCCCACGTCATGGGGATCCGGGTCCAGTGTCGGGTGGAGCGTTCGGGCTCGATCCTCACGCGAACCCGCTTCACCACCGACTGATGCGCGATCTGGGCAAGCAGCGGCATCGTGAACGAGCCGTCGCCGGCCGGCTGCACCGGACCCTCGGTCCCCGCGGCATCCTGGAGGAGTTCAGGGAGTCGATGGATCAGTTCTTCGCGCAGCACCTGCGCGTCACCCCGCACTCGTTGGCGAGCACTCACCCAGCGGTCCATGACGGCCTCCACGTTCGCCCGCACCTTCGGCGGGCCTCCACCATGGAGCGTGCTGGGTTGCGCAGCACGGCGGCAGGGCCGAACCGCCCAAATCAATGGGACCTCCGACCCGAGGCCGCAACGAGGGCCGGGCCACTTCCGTCCACTTCCGGGCAGGAGGCTCGGGGTCGCGCGCGGAATCCCCAAGGAGGGCCATCCGCAACGCCCGGGGACATTGTCATGGACTTCCAGTTTTCACTTCGCCGCGCCCGTCGGGCAACGATCGCCGCAGCAGTCGCGGCGACGACGCTGTTGCCCTTGGCACCAGCCGCCGCGACGCCGGTCTGCACCGACGGGTTCATGGGCGGGCCACCGAAGTCCCTCTGCGGCGGGCGGGTCTTCCCGGAAGCTGAAGGCACCCAGGACTACATCCAGTACTACGCCAACCCGCTCACCGGCTTCGCCGAGTGGCGTCACGGCATGGAGTACCTGGAGCAGGAGTTCGACAACTGGGTGTCTTCGTTCACCCTGCGCGAGCACTACGGCAATGACCTCGCCGCCTCCCTGGGCACCGACCGCATTCGCAGTTATGAGAACGGTGACGGCGGCGACGGCCTGGACATCTTCGTGGTGAAGGTGACCGACCACTCCGTGCCGGACGAGGGCAAGGAGGCCCTGCTGTTCTCCCTCTCCGTGCACGGCGACGAGAAGGGCGGCCTCGAGGGCGGGGCGCGCGCGATCGAAGACCTCGCCAACTGGGCCCAGAACGGCGGCACGATCATCGACGGCGTCGCGGGCTACCCGTCGGCGACCGGCATCGACCCGGAGTTCCACGAGTACGAGGTCGCGGACCTGCTCAAGGAGCAGGTCGTCTACTTCATCGACTTCAACCCGGATGGCTGGGCCGCCGGCGACCAGTTCGCCCCGACACCCGGGATCTACTCGCGCGGCAACGCCGCCGGGACCGACCTCAACCGCCAGATGCCGACCATCGGCCGCATCGCCGGTTCCCGCGTCCCACTGCAGGAGTCCGAGGCCTTCTGGGGCGACCAGTTCATGAAGGAGGCCGCGGGCAAGGGCGTCGACGGACTGCTGGCCTACGGCGCCGACATCCACGGCGAGGGCCAGTCCCGCGCCTGGGTCGACATCATGTATCCGGCTGGCCAGTTCGACTCGGTCAAGCACCGCCAGATGATGGCGATCGCGGAGCGGACCAAGTCCGTCATCGACGAGACCCTGTACGCCGGGCTGGTCAACGTCATCGAGGAACAGACCGGCGGCGACATCGGCGAGGGTGTCGAGGACCTCTCCCCCTACGTCCCGGACAACACCTTCCCGACCAAGCCCGCACGCTGGGGCACGGTCTGGGACACCCTGAACTACACCGACACCGGGTTCATCGGGGACTACCTGGCCAGCCAACTCGGCGTCACGGGCATGGACTACGAGATCGCCCTGAACCACACCGACGTCCGCGCCTACGGCCGTCCGTGGGCCGTCCTGCTGCAGGAGAACTACATCAACGCCACGCGCGGCATCGTCTTCACCGCGATGGCCTACGCCGAGCACCAGCGCCAGGAGTTCGCCGACTTCGAGGTCGACCCACGGGGACGCGCGGCGTACCTCGACAACGCCACGCTCACGGAGGGCGAGCGCTACGCCGAGCGGTTCGAGGAACAGCAGGGCCTGCCCGCGATCCGCACGACGCTGGAGGACGACCAGTTCGAGGTCACCAACGTCCGGTTCTTCGAAGACCTCGGCCAGTACGTCCGGGGCGGCATGGCAGCCGTCGGCCCGGCGGCCATCGCATCGGATGCCTCCTTCCTCGACGCCTGGGACACGCTGGCCATCGCGGACACCGTCGACCCCACCGACCACTCCGGGGCGGCGTACGACCATGACGTCTGGGTCGCAAACCTGCGCAACTGGGTCGAGCGCGGCGGCAACCTGGTCCTGACAGACCGCTCGCTGCACCTGCTCACCGAGATGGGCGTGCTGGACGACGGTGCAGTGCAGGACATCGGCGTCTATCAGCCGTACGCGAACATCGCGGACCGCGAGCACCCCATGGTCGTGGGCCTGCGCGGCAACGCCCGGCAACTCTCCGAGGCCACCCTGGTCGGCTACGAGATCGGCACCAACGCCTCGCCGATGACCGTGGTCGACACGGCGGCCTGGATCGCAGCGGGCGGCGCCGTGGTCGGCACCACCTCGCCCGGGGCCGGGTCCGCGGCGGTCGGCACGGGCGACGACGGCAC
>CBDTZE010000041.1:0-10460 GCA_965364815.1 uncultured Nitriliruptoria bacterium
CCAATGGTCGACCCCGCCGCTGGAGCAGGACCTGCACCTCACGGGTCGCGCTCTGCTGGAGATGGTCCTCACGATCGACCGTCCCGACGCCCACTTCGCCGCCGTCCTCGAAGAGGTCACGGCCGGCGGCACGGTCCGCAAGTTGACCGAGGGCTGGCTGTCGGGCATGCACCGCGACGGCCTCCAATCCGGTGAGCTCATCCCGATCGGCGAGGAAGTCCTCTACCGCCTGCGCACCTATCCGTTCGATGCCACCGTCGCGGCGGGCTCGACCGTCCGCCTGCGGCTCTCCGGCGATGAGGGCGCTGGCATGGCGGCCGAGACCGACTGGTCCGGGACGGTGCTCACCAACGGCGAGACGCAACTGATCGTCCAGGTTGAGGACGCTCCCTGCGGGATCGAACTGGCAACGCGGAGCGAGGCCGAGGACGACACCGCTGCCTGCGCCGAGGGGATCCCGTCACGTACCCGCCGGTGACCTCACGTCATCTGGCCCCACCAGGTGGAGCACGACGAGTTCTTCGGGTTGGGCTGGTGCGTCGACCATCGTGAACGGCAGGTCGAGGACGAAGGCGGCACCGCCGCCTGGGGTGTCCTGCACCCAGCAGCGTCCACGGTGCAGCGCCGCCACAGCGGCGACCATGCCGAGGCCAACACCCATCGCCTGGTGGCCGTAGCCGTCATCGTCCGGCGCGGGCTGGAACAGCCGCTGCTTGATCTGGTCAGGAACGCCCAGGCCGTCGTCCGTGACGACGATCCGGAAGCGGTCGTCACCAACGCGAGCGAGCGAGACGTTCACCGACGTCCCAGCGGGATTGTGTCGCACGGCGTTGTCGACCAACTCGGACACGGCTCGGCCGAGGCGTTCGCGGTCAACGTCCGCGCGCACCGTCTCGAGCCGGAGGGTCAGCGCGACCTTGCGGCGATGGGCGGCAACGACGGGGCCGGTCACGCGAGCGAGGAGGTCAGCGACGTCGAGATCCTCCGAGATGCCGAACGGCCGCACCCGCTGTGGCGCGAGGTCGTCCGCATCCAGCAGGGCGGCGCGGATGTACTCACCGATGCCGACACGGACGCGTTCACGGACGTCGTCGATGGCGCGCAGATGGACCATGGACGGGATCTGGTCGGGCGTCTCTCCGACCGCCGTGGCGGCCCAGGTGGCCTGGACGCTGGCCGCGAGCCGGCGCGCTTCCTGGCCCAGCCCACGCAACAGGACCTTCGGGCTGACCCAGGCCACGCGCGACCCGAACACCAGGACGCAGTCCACCTCACGGGTGAGGCTGATCGGCACGACGAGGAACTCGGCGACACCGGCCTCGCTGGCCAGGCGACCGAGGCTCGTCGGGACCTCGGACGCATCCAGGCGATAGGGGTTGCCATCATGGACGTGCTGCTGCAGTCGGTGACGCATCTCGTAGAGCGCCAACCCGGTGTCCAGGTCGCTGGGGTCGATTCCGACCGACGCGGCAACCTGGTACTCGCCCTCGATGCGCAGATGCGCCCAGGCGATCGGCCAGGCGGCATGATCGACCGCGGCCTGCAGCATCCCGGACAGCGGCGCGTACGACTCGGTCTCGCGCGAGCTGGGGAGGTCGAAGCCGTTGAGGCCGTCGTAGAGCAACGAGGCCACGATGGCAGCGCCCTCCAACTGCTGGGCGACCAGGTCTGCGAGGCCTTCGAGTGCGCGTCGCCGAGAGGCATCGATCGTGCGGGGCACGACGTCCATCCCGGCGATGACGCCGACGGCGTGGCCGTCCGGCGTGCGGATCGCTGCGCCCACGAAGGAGACGACCGGCTGGTCGCCGAGCATCCGCTTCGTCCCGCGGAACCGCTGGTCGATCCGGACGTCCTCGACCTCGACGGAACGGTCGGCCAAGATCGCGTGGGCGGCCAGCGAGGTGCTGCGCTCCAGGACCTCCCAGTCGGACGGGGCGCCGGCCAGGGCCCGGACATGCTTCGCATCGACCAACGAGATCACGACCACGGGCATGTCGAGCAGACCGCGGGCGACCTCGACGATGTCGTCGAAGGGAGCATCGGCAGCCACCGGGGCGATGCGGCGCACCGCGGCGAGCCGCCCCGCCTCGTCGATCGGCAGCGGTGCACGCACGCTGGCCAGGGGCCGCAGGCGTTCACGTTCGGTCATGGTGGAATCCCTCGTCACGACCATTGACGCACGAGGTGACGGCGGAGTCGCCTCTTTCGCCGTCACTGGCCCGGGCCGAACGGCCAGTGTCCCCGGCCTCGGAACCGGTCGTCGACAATGGGCCACAAAGCGCCCGCCTGACACGGACATGCCCGACAAATGCCCACCAGGGGCCGGTCAGCGAGAGCGGACCCGCACGACCTTGTCGACGGCCTTGCCGAAGCGCCGGTCACGGCGTTGGTACTCGCCGATCGCGCGGGCAAGCGAGGATCGGTCGAAGTCCGGCCAGAGTTCGTCGGTGAAGACGAGCTCGGCGTAGGCCGCCTGCCACAGCAGGTAGTTGCTGATCCGGCGCTCGCCAGAGGTCCGGATCATGACGTCGACCGGCGGCATCGACGGGTCGTACAGACGCGCGGCGATGGCCCGCTCGTCGACCTTCTTGAGTCGCCCCGCAAGTGCGTCCTCGACCAGGCGCCGGCCCACGTCGACAAGCTCTGCCTGGCCGCCGTAGTTGAAGGCGATCGTGAGCTGCAGCCGCTTGTTGTCCGCAGTGAGCGCCTCGGTGTCCTCGATCAGCTTCACGAGGCGCTTGGGGACGGGACGGGTCCGGCGGCCGATGAAGCGGACCCGCACGCCACGCTCGTTGAGTTCGTCGGCGCGACGCACCAGCAGCGATTCGTTGAAGCCCATCAGGAAGCGGACCTCCTCGGGCGGACGCTTCCAGTTCTCGGTCGAGAACGCGTAGACGGTCAGGTGCGTCAGCCCAAGCTCGAGGGCACCCTCGACCGTGTCGAAGAGCGCCGTCTCGCCGGCCTCGTGTCCGGCCTGGCGACGAAGGCCCTGGGCATTGGCCCAGCGTCCGTTGCCATCCATGATGATGGCGACGTGGGCAGGCATCCGATCGAGATCGAGGTCCGGGTACACGACAGTCCTGGGCAGGTGGTGGCCGAAAGGTACGGCGGTACGTCACCTCGGGATGAGCTCCCACGCTCGCAGTCGGAGGTCGAGATGGTGTTCGAGGAAGGCGCGGGCAAAAGAGGACGCCGTCCGCTCGGCATCCGTGCCGTCCGCGAGTGCCGGAAGGTCCGCCCAACCGTCACCCGCAAGCACCCGGATGCGCGCCATCGTGTCGGCATCGACGGCCCTCGCTGCCCCGGTCGCACAGTCCGCGCAGAGCGCGCCGCCGCGGTTGACCGACAACCAGTGGTGATCCCCGGCCTGGCGACACGAAGCGCAGGCATCCACGAAGACGTGGAAGCCGGCGACGCGGGCGGCACGCAGCAGGAATGCGTCCACGAACACGCCGGGATCCGGAGGCATGGCGTCCAGCGACTGCAGACCGGCGCGCAGCAGCAGGAACAGGGCGTTGTCCCGCGATCCTTCCTGCGCCAGCGCGTCCACGGGCTCGACCATCGTCGTGGCAGCCATCGACAGGCCGTAGTCGTCACGGATGTTGCCGTGGGCCGCGATCGTCTCCGCCTGCTGCACGATGTCGAGGTTGCGGCCTTCGTACAACTGCAGTTCGACGTGGGTGAAGGGCTCGAGCCGTCCTCCGATTCGCGAGGTCGTCCGACGCACGCCCTTGACGACGGCTCGGACCTTGCCCCGCCCCTGCGTGAGCACGTTCACGATGCGGTCGGCCTCGCCGAGCTTCCAGGTGCGCAGGACGATGCCCTGCTCGCGATAGGTGGCCATGCGGTCAGCGTAGGGAGCGGAGGCGCACGCTCCCTGCGGACGGGAACGTTCGTCGGCCGCTCGCCGTTGTCGCACGACACCCCATTCTCTGGATCGCACGCGCCTGAGCATGTTCACTTGCCGTGCGCCTCTGGGCGGATCCCGCCCCACCTCGGGATCGCTGCACCACCACAGCAAGGCACCACGTGACCACCCGCCTCCTGATCAGCGCCGCCGACGGTGACGCTGGCACCACGGTGTCCATCCAGGGCGACATCGACTCCGCGACCGTGGACGAGCTCCGCATCGCGCTGGCACGCTGCCGCAAGGACGGCGTGGTCGTCATCGACCTCGCCGGGGTGCCCTTCATCGACTCCAGCGGCCTCGGCGCGCTGGTGCAGGCCTCTCGGGCCAGCCGTGATGCCGGTGGCCAGCTCCGCGTCGAGAACGCCGGACCTGCGGTCACCCGCGCCGCGCAGTACGCGGGCCTGATCGACCACCTCGGGATGCTCCACGCCAGCTGAGCGAAGCTGCTCAGTCGTCCTTGCGGACGATGGCGCAGGAAACCGTCGTGGCGCCGCCCTCATGGTCGACGTCAAAACGGTCGGCCAGGGCCTTGATCATCTTGATGCCGCGCCCGCGTTCACGCAGGGGCTCCGCAGCGTTGACGTCCGGTGGGGTGAACGGGTCACCGACATTGGTGACGGCGATGGTCACCCGGTAGTCGTCCAGCGCGACGGCCAATCCGATGGGCGCACCGGGGTGCCCTGCCTCGACGGCGTTGGCCACCAACTCGGTGATGGCGAGCTCGGCGTCGGCGACGATCATGGGCTCGACGTGGGCGCGACGGAGCCAGGCACCGGCACGGCGACGCGCCAATGACGCGGAAGCTGGCTCGGCGGGCAGGGACTCGACGTAGCGATGAGGCCGGGACGGCGTGCGGCCGATGGCGAAGACGGTCGCGTCGTCCGTGCGGTCCGGGTCGAGGCGGCTCTCGTCCTCGAGTTGACGGCACAGGGCCTTGGCGTCCTCCGCGGCCCAGGCGTCGGCTCGCTCGGCGAGGGCGAGCACGCCGACGTCCAGGGGACGATCACGTCGCTCCACCAGGCCGTCGGTGTAGAGGATCAGCACCTGACCCGGCGCCAACTCGAACTCGAACTGCCCGTACTCGCGATTCGGGACGACACCGATCAACGGGTCCTTGGCAGCGGGCTCGAGTTGGAGTCGACCCCCGGCAAGGACGGGCGGCGGATGCCCGGCCCGGGACAGCTTCACCTTGCCGGACTCGGGGTCCAGCGTTCCCACGACCACGGATGCCAGTCGCCCGGGATACATGTTGTAGGCCAGCACGTTGAGTCGGGCCAGGGTCTTGGCCGGTTCGTGGTCGTCGTACAGGTAGGCCCGGACCGAAGCTCGGTAGGAGGCCATCGCCGCGACGGCGTCCGTGCCGTGGCCGACGATGTCCCCGACAACGAAGCCGATGTGCCCCGACGGCATCGCCATGACGTCGTACCAGTCCCCACCGAGGCCTGCCCTGGCGCGACGGCCCTCGACGAGGGTGAAGGCGGCCATCTCGTAGCCGTCGATCTGCGGCAGACGGTCGAGGACGGTGGCAGAGCGAAGCGCGCGGCCCACCTCGGCCTCGAGTTCCGCCTGGGTGGCGAGCGAGACCGCGCTTCCCGTCGCTCTCGCCAGTTCTGCTGCGCTGGCCAGCACGTCGTCATCAATCGGGCGGTCGTCGGTGCCCAGCATCAGCACGCCCTCGGCGCGGTCCGGGCCCATCAGCGGCAGGTAGGCGACACTTCGGCGCACGAGAACGCCCTCGCCACCCTCCGCGAAGAGCCCCTCGTCGGGGTGCACCCGCGAGAGGACGTCGGCCGTCACGTCCCTGAGCCGCTCCGGGCGGCGGGTTCGCAGCGCGGTGTGCAGCGGAGAGCCCTGGTCCAGCGGCAGCTCCCCCACCGCGTCGTCGGGAGCGAGTTGGTCGGCGGTGCAGCGTGTCAGGGTCCGCCGGAGCAGGTCACCTTCGACGAGGTAGACGGCGATCCAGTCGCCCACGGCCGGCACCAGCAGGTCGGCGACGCGTGCCAGGATCTGGTGCACGTTGCCCGGCTCGACGAGCCTCGCGGCGTGGCGGAGCAGATCGGCCACGGAAGGAGCGGACACTGGCGAGGTGTCCGCAGAGGGCGCAACAAGGGCCGGCTCGGTCATCTCTCCGGCTGAGCCATCTGCTGGCCCCTGAGGCTCGCGTCCTCGTTGCGGTGCTCCTGCGCCATGGTCTCGAACTCCTCGGCCTCGGCCTGCCTGGCCCTCGCCCGGCCCTCCCGCTCCAGGCGTGAGATCTCCAGCATCTCGCCGGCCTTGTTCTTCGCCTGGCCGGCGATCCGGTCCATCAGTTCGTTCACTCGCTCGTGCATTGCCACTGCTCCGTCGGGGGTCTCGGGGCGCGTCGGGCGGAGCATTCCCGTCCGCTTTGTCCGTCATACGTCGAGGTCCAGATCCATTTCCTCTGCGCGCACCCGCAACTCGGCGAGGGTTCGCCGAATCAGACGGGAGACGTGGACCTGGCTGACGTCCACCTCCTGCGCGATGCGGTCCTGCGACCACTCCTCGACGAACCGCAACTGCAGGATCCTGCGCTCGCGCTCGTCAACGTCCTGGAGCAACCGGGCGAGGACCTCACGACGCTGGACGGTCAGGTAGCCCAACTCCTCGGTGGGTGGCTCCGCCGCCGACCCCAACGCCGCACGACGCTGGTCCAGACTCTTCGTGGACCACGCACCGGCGGCATCCATGGCCTCGAGGACCTCGTCGATCGAGATGTCGAGGTATTCGGCCAGCTCCGCGGGGGTGGGTTCCTGCCCCAGCTTGGCGGTCAGTTCGGAACGGGCCGAGGGCAGTCGGGAGTGCAGTTGCTTCACTGAACGAGGGACGCGCAACTCCCAACCGCGGTCGCGGAAGTGGTGGCGGATCTCCCCGGTGATGAAGCGGCGGGCGAACGTGGCGAACGAGGCGCCGTGCTCCGGATCGAAGCGATCGACGGCCTTGACCAGGCCGACCAGACCGACCTGGCGCAGGTCTTCGCGCTCCAGGCCGCGATCCGCGTAGCGATCGGCGAAGTGGTACGCGAGGCCGGTGTTTGCCTCGATCAGGCGATCCCGCAGTGCGGGATCCTTGGTTCGGCGAAGCTCGCGAAAGAGCTTGACCTGGCCAGCGAAGTCGGGACGTTGTGTCGTGGAAGCAGCCACAGATCAGCCGACGTCCGGGCCGAGGCGGACGAAGTTGAAGCCCATCCCGTCCTCGTCGACGACCCAGCGGTCGAAGGTGTTCTCCAAGATGGAACGCGTGACGTCGTCGATCTCGAAGCGCGTGGCGTCACCGACCATCCGTCCCTGGCATCCCACACCCATGTCGTCGGCCTCGAGGTCGAGGCGCAGCACGGCCCCGTCGCCCATGGCGACCATCGCGACGTTGACGAGCTCGTCCAGTCCGAGGGCGAGGTCGTCAAGGTCGTCGGCCTTGAACTGCGCATCGGTCGCCAGCGAGCGAGCGGCGAGGCGGACCAGGCGGACCAGCGAACGGTCCGCTCCGATCTCGATACGGACCTTCGTGGCGGTGCGTGCCGTCGACGTCATCAGGCGCCCTCGACGGTGAGGTGCTCCGTCAGGCCCGCGTAGTCAAGGGCGCGCGCCACGGCGGGGCTGACCCGGACAATGCGCATGCTGCCCGCCTTCTCGTCGATTGCCCGCTGGGCGCGGACGAGGACGCGGATGCCCATGGAGTCCATGAACGGCACGTCACCGAGGTCGATGACCAACTCAGAGGCGTCGGTGGCCAAGGCCTTGTCGACGGCCTCGTCCAGCGTGGTCGAGGTGTGGGCGTCGATCTCTCCCGAGGCCTTCAGGGAGACGGTGTCTCCCTCCTCGAGGACGTCGACATTCAGGCGGGCGTCATTCACAAGCATCTCCAGGCGAGTCCGGCGTGCATCATGCGGGGCGACGCACACGGGTGGCGGCATCCATGCCCACCTTCCGCCCTCACCACCCGACCCGCTCCCCGTCCGTGCGCTTGACGCTCGACCGAGTCAGACAAGCGGCCACGGCATCGGCCGGGGTCCGACCGGCCGAGGGTGGCGATCCCGGCCCGCGATGATCTCGACCCGCGTGCGCAGCGCCTCGATCTCGTCCACGGCCAGCAGGTCGGCGAGACGCCGATCCAGGCTCCCACCGGGGGCCAACAGCGCCACCAGGGCGGCAACATCCGCCCGGTCCCGGGCGTCCACGGCCTCATCGGCCAGGTGCCAGGCCACGGTCCGCAGATGCGGTTCGGGGTGGAAGCAGACGCCGTGGTCAACCAGCCAGAGTCGGTCCTCCTCGTCCGCCAGCACGTGCCCGCCCTTGCGATCGGCGTTGTCGATGACCGCGTCGAACAGGACCATCCGCTCGATCTGGCGCAGGACCGCCGCAGACGGGTCGTCCTCGACCAGCGTGAAGAAGTGACGAGTGGGGTCGTGCGGGATCAGGGCCTGCAGGCTGCCGGGCCCCCACGGCCCGTCCTCCCGCACCACGGTCGTCGGGACCATCCCCCAACCGAGGGCTCGATCGACCTCGAAGGCGGCGACCTCACGGCGATACAGCGTTCCGTCGGGGAAGTCCCACAGCGGGGCCTCGCCGTCGCGTGGCTTGTGCACCGCCCAACGCCCCGGCTCCAGCGTGCGCAGGTCACCGGTGAACTCCGCTGGCGGTGACGGATGCTCAGGAAGGCCGAGGTGCACCAACATCGTGGCGTTGGACGCGTCACCGAACCGCCCGACGACCTCGAGGTCGGCCTCCAGCAGTCGACGCGGGTCGTCAGCAGGTCGGGGCGGCAGCGGCGGCATGACCGTCAGTGCAGCTTGCCGTGACCGTTGGTCGACGGGAACACGACCTTGCCGGTCACGTCCTTGACGACGTTCGTCTCGCCGGGCGGGCGGCCCTCGCCAACCCGTTCGTTGGCGTGGGCGGAGACGCGGCGTGCCTGGTCCTGGCTGAACCAGATCCTGACCTCCTGCCACTGCTCGGGCTCGACGTCGGGGTTGACCTCGGTCAGGTCAAGCACGAACCGGCCACGGTCCGGGTCCATCCCCACGGCCAACTCACCAACGCGCCAACGCGGTTCCAGGGGCTCGCGCAGCGCCATGGCCTCACGGTCCCAGTCGCTGGCAGGCGCGTCGTCGATCCGACCCAACAACTCCCCCAACAACTCCGCCAACCCGGCGACCTGGACCTTCTCCAACAGCAGGTCGACACGCGTGAACGCGTCCTCGGCCTGCAGATAGAAGGTCCGCTCCCCCGGCTGACCGACGTAGTCGGCGGTCAGGTGGTGCGGGTCGGTCACTTCGAGGTCAGACATCGGGGGTCCTCGGGGGTCGGGGGACGACGTTGGTGGCCACGACCATCGGCTGCGCTCCGGGCGACAGGTGGATCGTGGTGATGGATGCCGGCGACACCATGACGCGCTGGAACGCGTCCAGCGGGGCGCCGGTGAAGTGGGTGATCGCCATGCGGATCAGGTCTGCGTGCGACACGACGACCACGACCTCCTTGGCGGTGTGGTCCTCGGCAATCGCCTCGACGGCGTCGACGAACCTCGCCTGGGCGGCGCGCAAGGACTCGCCGCCCGGGAAGGCGAAGCGGCTGGGCGTCTGCTGGATCGTCGTCCAGGCCTTGAGCTTGCGCAGCGAGGCCAGGGTGCGATCGGTCCACTCGCCGTACTCGACCTCGTTGAGCCCGGCCCGGACCTTCGGCTTGAGGCCATGCGGCTTCGCCACGATCGCCGCGGTCTCCCGCGTGCGTTCCAGGGGCGAGCAGTAGACCGCCGCGACCTTGGTGTCGGCGAGGTGCACCGCCGCGGCCTCGGCCTGCGCGATGCCCTTGTCCGAGATGTGGACACCGGGCTTGCGGCCGTAGAGCCGGACGCCCGTCGTCGGTGTCGTCGCGTGGCGGACCAGCAGGATGGTCGGCACACAGGCTCCTCGGGACGGGCTCGGGACGTTACTCAGGCGCGGCCGGCCTCGATGTCCGCCACCCGCTGACGCCCCGCATCGCCACACAGCGAATCCGAGCGGACCGCCTTGGCCCGGACCAGGTCCGCGGCCCGGGCACGCACGTCCGGCAGTGCCGCGTACATCCGGTCGCCGGGGCAGGTCGTGCCCGCGTGGTCCCGATGCCCGCTGATCGTGTCCGTGGACACCCCGAACTGCATGGCACCCCACGCCAGCGTCCGCGCCACGACCTCGAGCTGCGCGTCGCTGGGCGTCTCCTGGTTGAAGTCGCCCTCCGCCAGCACCAGGAAATGGCCAGTCGGGTCGTACTCCGTGAAGGTGTCGCCGGCGAAGCGAAGCTCCCGCAGGTCATAGACGTTCCCGTTGCGGTCCACACCCAGGTGGTAGGCGATGTCGGCCCACTTCGCCGAGTCCTGGTGGTAGCGCTGATGCCCGCGGATCCGGTTCGGGGCGTTGGTGTTGCTGCCGAGCTTCACCGCCGAGTGGTGCACCGTCAGCCGCTTGATCGCATGTTCACGCATCCCGTCACCCGCGGGGCGCGCCCCCCACGCATCCCGGCAGATCCGCTCGACGACGACGATGCCCGCCGCCGCC
>CBDTZE010000042.1:0-10412 GCA_965364815.1 uncultured Nitriliruptoria bacterium
TCGGTCTGGGGGCCGGGGCTCGCCACGATGTCGTGGTTGCGATGATGAATGACGATGACGGTGCTGAGGTACGCGTCAATCGGCACCGGTGACGTGGCCGGGTCGGGTCGGGGCACGCGATTCATCGTGGAGACCCGGACGTCGAAGAGGAAGGGCCAAGCCAAGCACGCGATGGTGCCTCCGTGTTGGTCGGAACTAGAACACGTTCTAGTCTCTGTCGTGGGCGTCGCGCTGGCGTCCAGGAGCCGGGGAGGGCCCCATGCGTGGACTCGCAGGCAAGACCGTCATCGTCACGGGTGCAGCCCGGGGGATGGGTGCCGCCGCGGCCCGCCGCCTGGTCGAGGAAGGCAGCAACGTTGTCCTCGCCGACGTGCTGGACGACGACGGCAAGCAGCTCGCCGACGAGCTCGGCGACAAGGCGCGCTTCGTGCGGCTGGACGTGAGCGACGAGGACGGTTGGCGCGACGTGGTCGCCCTGGCCGAGCGTGAGTTCGGCAAGCTCGACGTGCTGATCAACAACGCGGGCATCCTCAGCTTCTCGCTGATCGCCGACCTGCCGGTCGCGGACTTCCAGAAGCTGATCGACGTCAACCAGATCGGCGTCTTCCTGGGCATGAAGTACGCAGGCCCTGCCATCGACCGGGCCGGGGGCGGCGCGATCGTGAATGTCTCCAGTGTCGAGGGGCTCGGCGGCGGCGCCTTCCTGATGGGCTACACCGCCACCAAGTTCGCGGTCCGCGGCATGACCAAGGCCGCAGCCTGGGAGCTGGGGTCCAAGGGCATCCGGGTCAACTCCATCCATCCCGGCGCGATCCGCACCCCGATGGTGATGAGCCAGGGCGGCATGGATGACGATGGCGCAGCAGAGAAGTGGATCGGCAAGAAGACGGCGCTCAAGCGCATGGGCGAGCCCGAGGAAGTCGCGGCACTCATGTGCTTCCTCGCATCGGACGACGCGTCCTACATGACCGGCGCAGAGATCGCGATCGACGGCGGCGTGGCCGCGTCATCTGGCTTCAACGCCTGAAGGGCCGATCGTGCGCCTCGAACTGAGTGAGCCACAGCAGCAGCTCCAACAGGAGCTGCGGACGTACTTCGCCGACCTGATGGAGCTTCCGGGACTGCGCGACGAGCTCGCCAACTCCGAGGGTGGCGGTCCGATCGCCAAGCAGGCGATCAAGCAGATGGCCAGCGACGGACTGCTCGGCGTCGGCTGGCCGGAGCAGTACGGCGGGCAGGGACGCGGCCCGATCGACCAGAACATCTTCTACGAGGAGGCCCAGCGCGCTGGGGCTCCCGTACCGTTCCTGACGATCAACACCGTGGGTCCGACGCTCCAGGACTTCGGGACCGAGGCACAGAAGGACGAGTTCCTCCCGCGCATCCTCGCCGGCGACGTGTTCTTCTCCATCGGCTACACCGAGCCCGCTGCAGGTACCGACCTCGGCTCCCTGACGACCCGCGCAGAACGCGACGGGGACGACCTGGTCATCAATGGGCAGAAGGTCTTCACCTCCTTGGTTGACCACGCGGACTACGTGTGGCTTGCCTGCAGGACGACGCCCGGCATCGGCAAGCACAAGGGCATCTCCATGGTCATCGTGCCCACGGACTCGCCCGGCTTCTCCTTCACACCGATCGACACGGTCGGTCAGGCGCGGACCTTCTCGACCTACTACGAAGACGTCCGCGTCCCGGTCTCGAACGTCGTCGGTGGCGAGGACGGTCTCGACCGAGGCTGGACCATGATCGTCACGCAACTCAACCGCGAGCGTGTGTCGCTCTGCTCGGCGGGGATGCTGGAAGGCAAGTACCTCGACACGCGACGGTGGGCGCAGCAGACCCTCCTGCCAGACGGCCGTCGGGTCATCGACCAGGAGTGGGTGCGGATCCACCTCGCCCGGGTCCACGCCAAGCTCCAGGCGCTTCGTCTGCTCAACTACAAGGTGGCCTGGGGTATCGGCGAGGGCATCCTGAACGTCGAGGACTCGTCCGCCACGAAGGTCTTCGGCACCGAGTTCTTCTGCGAGGCCTACGGCCTCATGCTGGAGATCATCGGCAGCGGTGGCATCCTGCGCCGCGGCACGCCGGGGGCACAGCTCCACGGCACGCTGGAACGTGCCTACCGGGGGACGTTGATCCTGACCTTCGGTGGCGGCACGAACGAGATCCAGCGCGACCTGATCGCGGCCTTCGGGCTCAAGATGCCGCGCCCGCTGCGCTGAGGAGACGACGATGGACTTCGCACTGAGCGATGAGCAACACGCTCTCGGCGAGCTTGCCGACAGGGTCTTCACCGACCATGTCACGCATGCCCGCCTCCGTGAGTTGGAGGCGCAGGGGCCGACGGTCTTCGACCGAGACCTGTGGGCTGCCTGCGCCCAAGCGGGGCTGCTCGGTGCGATCGTCCCCGAGGAACACGGCGGGGCCGGCCTGGGCCTGCTCGAACTGCTGCCCGTCTTCGAGCAGCAGGGACGCAAGGTGGCTCCGATCCCGCTGGTCGAGACACTGGTCGCCGCAATGCTGGTGGCCGAGCACGGCAGCGAGGCAACGCGTGCAGCCTTGCTGCCCGGTGTCGCGACCGGCGAGGTCATCCTCACGGCAGCCCTCGATGATGGCGCTGGCGGCGACCCGGTCAAGCCGCGCGCCTCGGCCGTACCCGTCAGCGCATCAGCGGCTTGGAGACTCAACGGGACCATCCCGTTCGTGGCCTACGGCCGCGAGGCGACCCGCATCCTGGTCCCCGCCTCGACACCGACCGGGACCCTGATCGCCGTCATGGACCCCACGGCCGCCGGCGTGGAGATCACCGACCTTGTCGCGACCAACCGGCAGCCCCAGGCTTCGATCGAGCTGCGCGACGTCGAGGTGGCGGTCAGTGACGTGCTGCAAAACCCCGACGACGGGGAGGCCAGCCTGGTCGCCCTGGTCCAGCGCCTGACCGCCGCGTGGTGTGCCGTCCAGGCAGGGGTCTGTGAGGGAGCCGTGCGCATCACGGCCACCTACACCTCAGAACGCAAGCAGTTCGACAAGCCGATCGCCGAGTTCCAGGCCGTGGCACAGCGCGCTGCGGACGCGTTCATCGACGCGCAGATGGTTCGGCTGACGGCCGCCCACGCCGTCTACCGCCTGAGCCAGGGCCTCGACGCCACGCAGCAGGTGCACACCGCCAAGTTCTGGGCGGGCGACGGGGCGATGCGGGCCGTCCACGCTGCCCAGCATCTCCACGGTGGGATCGGTGTCGACCTCGACTACCCGGTGCACCGCTACTTCTTGTGGGCCAAGCGCATCGAGCACACGCTCGGCACCCCGACACGGGAACTGCTGCGCCTGGGTGCACTGCTTGCCGACGAACCCGTCTGACCATCCTGCCCACCCGACTGCTGTCGGGTCCACGCGACTGGGGAGCCGCACCATGAAGTTCAACCTCGCTGACATGTTCGAGGCCGTCGTTGACATCCTGCCCGACCGGCAGGCACTGGTCATCGACGATGGCACCCGCCTGACGTTCGCGGAGCTGGATGCGGAGGCCAACAAGGTCGCGCACCACCTCATGGAGGCTGGCATCAAGCCGGGCGACCACGTGGGCTGCCACATGCTCAACGGGTTGCCGTACGTGGCGACGATGCTCGGCTGCTTCAAGATGCGCGCTGTCCCGGTGAACATCAACTACCGCTACGTCCGCGAGGAGCTCGACTACCTCTACCGGGACGCGGACCTGGTGTCGGTCGTGTTCGACGACGAGTTCGCGGGGCGCGTCCGTGAGGTCGCCGACAAGATCGACGACCTTCGTCACCTCGTCCTCGTCGGTGATGCCACCGAGGACACCCTGCCCAAGGGCACGGTCCGTTGGGATGACGTCGTGGGTCGCCAGTCCAGCACCCGCGAGGGGCTTCCGGAGCGCGACGCAGGGGACCTCTACATCCTCTACACCGGCGGCACGACCGGCATGCCCAAGGGCGTCATGTGGCGCCAGGAAGACATCTTCTTCGCCGGCATGGGTGGGGGCAACCCGCTCGGTGACCCGGTCGAGTCCGTCGAGCAACTCCTTGACATGGTCCGGGAGGCCGGCGAGATCAAGATGCTGTCCGCTCCGCCGCTGATGCACGGCGCGGCTTTCCTCGGGAGCTTCTCGGCATGGTTCGCCGGACGGACGGTGCTCATCCCGCGCCGTTTTTCCGGGGACTCGATCTGCCAGATGATCCAGGACGAGGGGGCCCAGGTCCTCTCCATCGTCGGCGATGCCATGGGCGTGCCATTCGCGGAATCCCTCGAAGCCGGCGACTGGGACTGCTCGACGCTGTTCCTGATGTCGACGGCCGGGGCGATCCTGTCCCAGTCGACCGCCGACCGACTCAAGGTCTGCCTGCCGAACCTCTTCATCATGGACAACTACGGCTCGTCGGAGACCGGGTTCAACGGCACCGCCGCCGACGACTCCTCGTCCGACACCGGGCTTCGGTTCAAGGCCAACATGCGAACCAACGTGGTCGGAGACGACCTGACCCTCGTCGAGTGGGGCTCCGGGCGTGAGGGTCGAGTGGCACAGTCCGGCAACATCCCCGTGGGCTACTACGGCGCGCCGGAGAAGACGGCGGAGACCTTCCCGACCGTCGAGGGCCGTCGCTGGGTCCTGACCGGGGACCGGGCCACGATCGACGCCGAGGGCGTCATCAACTTCATCGGGCGAGGCTCCGTCTGCATCAACTCCGGTGGCGAGAAGATCTTCCCGGAGGAGGTCGAGTCGGCCCTCAAGGCCCACCCGTCGATCCGCGACACCATCGTGGCCGGTGTCCCGGACGAGCGCTACGGCCAGCGGGTCGCCGCCGTGCTGGAACTCAACCCGGGCGCCGCACCCGTCAGCCAAGAGGACGTCGAAGCGCACCTGGCGGATCGCATCGCCAGGTACAAGGTGCCGCGCCTCATCCACGTGGTGGACGAGGTTGTCCGCAGCCCTGTGGGCAAGCCCGACTACGGGTGGGCGACACGGACGCTGACGGCGGTCTCGGAGGCAGAGTCGACCAAGGCCTGAACCCCATCGGCTAGCGTCCCCGGTGCAAGTGGAATCCATTCACGTCGGGGGAATCCGTGTCGCTGGGACGCGCTGTCGTCCGCCAGGCCGCCTCGCGGTTCTGGCGGTTGCGGTCGCGCGCATCGATGCGGCGACTGCCGGCACTGGCCCCCATCGACATCCCCACCTACGACGGCCTGCCGAGCGTGGGTCATCCGGATGTGCTGGACACCGGCGAGCAGCGGTTCGGCGGGTGGCGCTACTGGATGGCCTTCACCCCATATCCGACTGCCCCACGCGAGAATCCCAGTCTCCTCGTGTCGGAGGACGGCACGACGTGGCAGCCACCCGACGGTCTCGTGAACCCGGTGGTGACGCTCGAGGAATCCCAGGCGCTGGGGTACGAGGCCAACTCCGATCCGGACCTGTGCCTGCTGCACGACGGTCGGCTCGCCCTGTACTACCGACCGATCTACGGCGTGCACGACGACGCCTTGTTCCGCAAGGTCAGCGACGACGGGGTCAACTGGAGCGAGGGCGAGGAACTGGCCTTCAGCGACACGGGTTTTCGGCACCTGTCGCCCTCCGTGTTGGCCCTGGAGTCCGGCGGCTACGCCATGTGGACGGTGAATGCGGAGGGCGGGTACGTCGTTGAGCGACGACTCAGCGACGACGGACTGCAGTGGGGTGAGCCGATGACCTGCCGGCCGCCCAGCACCGGGTGGATGCCCTGGCACATCGACGTCGTCGCAGCCGACGGTGGCTTCCATGCCCTGGTGGCCTCACGTCGACCCTGGCGGCTGCGTTACTGGCGATCGACGGATGGCCTGACCTTCACCGGCCAGGACCGACCCCTGCCGCTGTCCGGCCGGACCTGGGACGGGGACGGTCACTACCGATCGGCCATGGTCCATCGCCACGGAGACGTCCACGACGTCTGGATCACGGGCATCGACGCCCGCGAAGCCGGCGGCGACCTGTGGAAGGGCGACTGGCGCATCGGCCACGCGGCCAGCATTGACCTGGGCAAGTTGGCGGCATCAACGCCAGTCGCCGGGACCCAGGAAGACTGACTCCGCCGCATCAGGCGTCGAGAGCTGGAGGCGCAAGCGTCACGCGCACCTCGACCCCGGACAGCGGGTGGGGAAAAGTCAGGGCATGAGCGTGCAGCTCGACCCGATCCTCGAGTTCCGGGGCGACGCCCTGGGCGTAGAGCCGATCGCCGAGGATCGCGTGGCCCCGCGAGGCGAGGTGCGCCCGGATCTGGTGGGTCCGTCCGGTCTCGAGCTCGACGTCCAGCAGCGTCCACCCGGGGCCGCGATCAACCACGCGCCAGTGGGTCACGGCCGGCTGGCCCCCGTCCTCGACGGACACCAGGCCACGCCGGTAGTCCATGTCCGGGTCACGACCAAGCGGCGCGTCGATGGTCCCGTGGTCGCCGGCGACATCCCCCGAGACACGCGCCAGGTAGCGCCGCTGCATCCGTCCGGCCTCGAGGTGGTCCTGTAGTCGCGTTCGGACGTCGACCGATCGTGCGACCGCGACGAGGCCGCTGGTCGGACGATCAAGGCGGTTGACGACATGCGGACGCCACTGGGTCCAGAGCCGGTCGGGGCGGGCACCGGCCAACCACAGCAGACCGCCGGCCAGGGTGTCGTCGCGATGCCGCCCCATCGGGTGGACCTGCATGCCCTTGGGCTTGGCCACCACGAGGAAGGCCGGATCGTCGTGCAGCACCCGGATGGCGAGGTCGGCGACGGGGACCATCCGATCGAGGAGGTGCCGCTCGGCCTCGGGGTCCAGCGTGATCGTCTGTCCAGCGGCCAGTCGCTGCGAGATCCGCCCGTTGACACCGTCGACCAGAACGCCACCTGACAGGACCAGGTCGCCGAGTCGCCGCACCTGCACGCCACCAAGGACGTCGCGCAGGTGCGTGTGGAGCTTCTGGCCAGCAGCGGCTTCGGGGACGACGTGGCCCGTGGGCATTTCGACGCCGCTCAGGCCAGCAGTCGGCGCGCCGTGATCGCCAACTCGTCCGACATCTGCTCTGCGGTGGAACGCCCCGACAGCCATCCGAGGATGTTCGACCACCAGACGTGTCCGATGATCCTCGCGGTCGTCGCCTCCTGCGGCGTCGGCTCGGTTGGGCTGCCGTGGATCGCGATCGAAAGCGCCTCGGCCGTCATGGCGGTGACGGCGTCGACGTCCGCGGCCGCCGAGGCGTCCGCGAACATGATGGAGCGGATCATGGCCTCGGCCAGGCCCGGGGTCGACTGCAGTCCGGCGTTCGCCCCGTCGAGAAGCGCGATGACGCGGTCGGCCGGGGTGTCGCCCTGCGGTGGCCGCTTCGCCGTTGCGCGGACCAAGCCAGCAGACATCTGCTGCATGACCGCGATCAGGAGGTGCGTCTTGGACGGGAAGTAGCGATAGAGGGTGCCCAACGCAACGCCGGACTTCTCCGCGACGTCGCGCATCTGGACGGCGTCGTAGCCACCCTTGGTCGCCAGCGCAGCCGCCGACTCCAGGATGCCGTTGCGGCGGGCTCGCTGGGCATCGGTCAGGTCGCCGTCGAGGACGGTCGCAGTGTCGGCCATGGACTGTCGCCTTGCGGTTGTCGGCTGCTGTTGCCGCTGCCAACCGTAGTGAGCAAGACGGAAACTGGAACGTGTTCTTGTTTCGTCGGCGGCCGACAGCCACCCCGATCAAGGAAAAACTAGAACACGTTCTATGCTGACACCCGCCGTCGAACGTGGAGTGGACGTGGCACTCGGGGTCAACGAAGAGCATCGCCAACTGGCGGAGTCCGTCCAGAAGTGGCTGAGTCGCGATCTGCCTGTCGAGCGCATACGCAGCCTGGATGCCGAAGGCGTCAAGGCAGCCCACGTGGCGCTGGCGGAGCAGGGCATGCTGGGTCTGCACATCGCCGAGGAGCATGGCGGCAGCGGCTACGGCCCCGTCGAGCTCGCGATCGTCGCGGAACAGCTCGGCACGGGACTGTTCCCCGGAGCTGCGCTGACCACGGCCCTTGCGTCCCTGCTGGTGCAGCGCGCCGCGGGTGACGCCCTCGCCAAGGACGTTCTCGGCTCACTGGCCGACGGCAGCCGTACGGCCGCCGTGGCCCTCGAGTTGGGCACGCTGGAGGCGACGCCGTCCAGCGACGGCCACACGCTCACGGGCGTGGTTGGTCCGATCCTGGCCGGTGATGTCGCCGACCACGTCATCGTCGGCGCCCGCTCCAGCACCGGCGACGAGATCTGGGTCCTGTTGGACACGGCTGACGAGGCCGTGCAGGTCGACGCTCTCGATGCCTTCGACCCGACCCGAGGTCTCGCGACGATCAGCCTCGCTGGAGTCGATGTCCCCGCGGGGCGCGTCCTGAACTCCCTGGACCTCGACACGGTCATGGAGTTGGCGCTGGTGGCCTTCGCTGCTGAGGCAGCCGGCCTGGCCTCCTGGTGCCTCGACGTCTCCGCCGACTACGCCAAGGTCCGCGAGCAGTTCGGTCGCCCCATCGGCCAGTTCCAGGGCGTCAAGCACCTCTGTGCGGAGATGCTCGTCCGCGTCGAGGAGGCACGCGCCGCGGCATGGGACCTGGCACGGGCCGCCGATGACGATGAGCAGCGACCGCTTGCCGCCGCCGTGGCGGGCGCCATCGCCATCGACGCTGCGCACACCTGTGCCGTCGATGCCATCCAGATCCTCGGTGGGATCGGCTTCACGCACGAGCACGACGCCCACCTGTTCGTCCGGCGCGCCACGACCCTGCGACAGCTCTTCGGCACGCCCTCACACTGGCGTCGCCGCATCGCGGAGCAGGCCTTGGCCGGTCGTCGTCGCACGTTGGCCCTCGACCTCGAGGGCCCCGAGGTCGACGAGGCACGCGACATCACGAAGGCCTTTGTCTCTGGACTCGAGGGGCTCGAGGATCGCGCCATCCGCGAGGCCATCAGCGCCGGCGGCTACGTGAACCCGCACTGGCCCAAGCCGTGGGGGCGCGAGGCCAGCGCCATCGAGCAGTTGGTCATCGACGAAGAGTTCACGGCCGCTTCGATCCCACGGCCGAACCTCTTCATCGGCGGCTGGATCCTTCCGACGATCATCGGCTACGGGACCGAGGCCCAGAAGGAGCAGTTCGTCCTGGCGACGCTCAACGGCGACATCACGTGGTGTCAGTTGTTCAGCGAGCCGGGCGCGGGCTCGGACCTCGCCGCCATCAGCATGAAGGCGGAGAAGGTCGAGGGCGGCTGGGAGCTGACCGGGCAGAAGGTCTGGACCTCCCTGGCCCACCGTGCCCAGTGGGGCCTGGCCATCGCGCGGACGAACACCGACGCCCCGAAGCACGAGGGCATCACGTCGTTCATCGTCGACATGCAGAACTCCGAGGGGTTGGACATCCGGCCGCTCAAGGAGATCACCGGCAACGAGCTCTTCAACGAGGTGTTCTTCGACAAGGTCTTCGTGCCCGACGACATGGTCGTTGGCGCCGTGGACGAGGGCTGGAAGGGCGCCCGCACCACGCTGGCCAATGAGCGTGTCGCCATGTCCAAGGGCTCGTCCATGGGCTCCTCGGTGGAGAACGTCGTTGCGGCGTTCCCGTCCTCCGCGTTGGCGGATGACCCGCTGGCCCGTGACCACCTCGGGGCCCTGGTCGCCGAGGGCCAGGTGCTGGGGCTCATCGGCTTCCGGGGCACGCTGGCGGCGCTCTCCGGTGTGGAGCCAGGCGCCGGATCCAGCGTCCGCAAGCTCGTTGGCGGCCACCACTCGCGTGACTGCGCCGAGTTCACCCTCGAACTCCTGGGACCGATGGGCGCCACGACGCTCGACGAGGCCGGGGCAGCGACCTACATGTTCCTGCAGACGCAGTGCCTCACCATCGCGGGCGGCACGACCAATGTGCAGAAGAACGTCATCGCCGAGCGACTCCTGGGTCTGCCCCGGGACGCCGACTGATGAGCGCGGTGGGGGATCTCAAGCTCGGGCTGATGCTTGGCTACTGGGCCGCGCAGCCTCGCCTGGACGACGTCGACCTCGCCATCGAGGCGGAGCGCATCGGCTTGGACTCGGTGTGGACGGCCGAGGCCTACGGCTCGGACGCAGTGTCGCCGCTGGCCTGGATCGGGTCACGGACCAACCGCATCCGGCTTGGCACCGGGATCATGCAGATGTCGGCCCGCGCTGCCACCGCCACGGCCATGACGGCGTTGACCATGGATCACCTCTCCCAGGGTCGGTTCATCCTGGGACTGGGTGTCTCGGGCCCGCAGGTCGTCGAGGGTTGGTACGGCCAGCCTTTCGCAAAGCCGCTGACCCGGACTCGTGAGTACGTCCAGATCTGCCGTGATGTCTGGGCACGCGAGGGCCCCGTCACCAACGACGGTCCGCACCATCCCTTGCCCTTGCC
>CBDTZE010000043.1:0-10405 GCA_965364815.1 uncultured Nitriliruptoria bacterium
GCCGTCGCAGTGGGTTGCCACGGCGATCGCCAGCGCCACCAGCTCCTTGACGTGCGCCGGAACGACGCCGTCCGCCATGCTTGCCTCGTGCAGTGCGCCGAAGCCCGCCCACGCCTCCGGCGCGGCCTTGCGCAGTTCACGCGTGGGCCCGCGGAGCTCCTGGATGATCTCGTGGTTGTGCGACATGTCGATGCTCCTGGGCGGATCGAAGATCAGCGGGGTGTTGCGGGGACGACGACGACGGGGCACGTCGCGTGGCTCACGACCTGGTGGCTGGTCGAACCCAGCAGCAGGCCAGCGAAGCCGCCACGTCCGCGCGATCCGACGATGAGCAGGTCGGCTCCCTCGGCTGCGGCCAACAGGACCGCGGCCGACGCGCCTTCCTTGACGATGGGGTCAAGCCGAACGTCGGTGGGGACGTCCTTGACGGCCTCGAGCAGCACCGACATGGCCTCGGCCTCGACCTTCTCCCGTGGCGGCGGCGGCACGGAGCGATACTCGACGCCGGGGTAGTAGACGTCCCATCGATAGGCCATCACGGCATCGAGTTGTGCGTCACGTCGCGCCGCCTCCTCGACGGCGAACACGAGCGCTTGGTTCGAGGACGGGGACCCGTCCACGCCGACGACGATTCGCTGGGACATGGCGGCCTCCTGGTCGATTGGTGCCACTTGCAGGGAAGCGCTCGGGCGTGTCAGCGGGGAGGGCCACAGGGCCCTTGTTCTTCGCCGAACGGCCTTGCCGGTTCAGATGTAGGCGAGTGCCTGCGCCTGTCCGCGGAGCCAGTCGCGATGATCCGGGTGGGCGATCGCGATCAGGGCCTCAGCGCGCTCCCTGATGGAACGCCCGCGAAGTTCCGCGACCCCGAACTCCGTGACCACGTGGTCGACGGTGTTCTTCAGCGTCGTGACGACCGAGCCGCGTGACAGGCGTCCCACGATGCAGGAGAGCTCGCCGCGCCGTGCCGTTGAACGCGTGACGATGAAGCCACGACCCTGGGGGGCGTACAGCGCCCCGCGGGCGAAGTCGGACTGCCCGCCGCTGCCGGACCAGTACCGGCCTTGCACCGTCTCGCTGGCGCACTGCCCCAGCAGGTCGACCTCCGTCGTGGCGTTGACGGAGACGAAGCCGTGCTCCTGGGCGACGACCCTGGGGTCGTTGACCTGCTCGACGGGCCAGAGTTCGACCGAGGCGTTGTCGTCCAGCCAGTCGTAGAGACGCTGCGTTCCCAGGGCGAAGGTCGTGACGTGCTTGTTCCGTCCGGTGCGTTTCGCCACGCCGGTCAGGGCGCCACTCTCCACGAGGTCGAGGACGCCGTCGGAGATCAATTCCGTGTGCAGTCCGAGGTCGCGGTGATCGGTGAGCTTGGCGAGGATCGCGTTGGGAATGGCGCCAATGCCGATCTGCAGCGTGTCCCGGTTCTCGATCCGGCTGGCAACGTGGTCGGCGATCTGGACGTCAATGGGACTGGGCTCGCTCGGTGGAACCTCGACCAACGGTCGGTCGACCTCGGTCCATCCCAGGACCTGCGAGACGTGGACCTGGTTGCGTCCGAAGGTCCGCGGCATGGCGTGGTTGACCTCCAGGTGAAACGGGACACGCCCGACGAGACTCGCCACGTAGTCGGCGTTGGTCCCCAGCGAGAAGTAGCCATGGGCGTCCATGGGCGCCGCTGCGGCGAGGACCAGGTCCACGCCGCCTCCGAGTCGCAGAAGTTCCGGGACCTCGCTGAAGTGGGCGGGGACCAGGTCGAGGCCGCCAGAGTGGAAGTGCGGACGGGTGACGTGCGAGAGGAAGTAGCTCACGTGGCGCAGGTGCTCGCGATGGCGACCGTCGAGGTAGTCGCGGGGATGCAGCGCATGCATCTGGTGGATCGTGACCCCGGTGAGTTGGTTCGCCGCCGACTCCAAGGCGTCGAGGAGCGCCACGGGCTCACCGTTCGCGAGCGGCACGACGATCCGTGCACCAGGCGCCACGTGGTTCAGGACATCCTTGGGAGCCGTCGGTCGGTCGGGAGCACTGGCTCGGTTCACGAGTCGGCCACGCGGGGCGCGCCCCCGCGGACCTGTCGTCCTTCAAGGGTCTCCGGTGTCAGGCGAATCAGCATCATGCCGTCCGAGGCCTTCGGCCAAGGTCGAAGCCGCTCCGCCCGGATGAGCTCTGCCGCCTGCCCGTCCGCGATCACTTCGCTGCGCCCCGTCGCGAGCACGCTCCAGCCGGAGTGACGCAGGTCGTCGGTTCCGTCGACCTCCAGGCACATCCACGCGCCGGCGACCGCGGCGTCGAGTTTGGCGCCCGGCCGGCTCAGGACGAGCAGCGTCCCGTCCTCGGTCATGCGGAAGTTGACCGGGACGATCACCGGCCGGTCGTCGAGCACGTAGCCGAGTCGTCCGACGTACTGCGAGGCCAGCAGCGACCGGCAGGCCGTTTCTGAGAGTTCGGCGACCGGCGGGGCGTCGCTCGGTCCGGGCTGGGGTGTCTCGCTCACGCGCTGCTCCTGGGTCACAGGGACAGCGTGACCGGTTGCTCGACCCCAAGTGAGGGGACAACGCCCCGCAACGTTGGGACCAAAGGTCCCTCATTGTTGATCAGGCGGTGTGGCCGCCGGGATGGCCGGCCCGAGCCAGCGCAGCAGGAAGGTCCGGAGTTCCGTCGCGGTTCGGGGTCGTCCCGACGGGTCTGCCGGGCTCACGGCGAGCGACTGGATGAGTCGGAGTTGGAACTCGACGAAGCCATCGAGTTCGTCGGCGTCGTAGCCAAGCGCCGACCAGTCGACGTGCATCCGGCCGAGGAGGGATCTTCCGAACTGCATCGCGACCTCGGAGATGATGCCTCGCGTGAAGGCGTCGCCACTGCGCAGCAGCAGGGCGAGGTAGCGCTCCTCGGGGATCCGCCGGATTGTGAAGACCACCCCCTCGACCATGGCCTCGGCGGGGTCATCGAAGGGGCGCATCTGTTCGGCGATGCGGCCGATGAACTCCTCGGCCGCTTCCTCCGCCAGGGCGGAGAAGAGCTGTTCGGTGCCTGCGAAGTAGCGGTAGACCGTCTGGCGTGTGACGCCGAGTTCCGTGGCGACATCCGACAGGCTCGCCTGCATCGCCCCGTCCCGGTCGACACAGTGGGTGGCGGCGGCGAGGATGCGTTGACGGGCCTCGGCGTCGTCCGCCGGAGGAGCCCCTGCCCAGCCGTGGGTCCGCATCGAGACTGCTCCTTGATTCCGCCCGAAGCCAGACCATACACGACCGCCTTCCGTGTATGGTCTGAGGCACAGCGGGCGGCGCGGGGGAGACCGGGCGCCCATTTCGAGGTGGAGACGTGCCGTGACCGACTTGCAGATCCGGAAGATCCCGTTCGACTTCTCCGGCGACGTGCCGTTCATCTGGAACCTGGAGAACCCCGAGTTCTCTGTCACGTGCAACGCCGTGAGCATCCTGGCGATCGCCTTCGAGCGCTTTGTGCTGGCCGTCATGAAGGACGCCATGCCGTTGATCACCGACCCGGAGATGCTGGAGGAGGCGGACGCCTTCGCGAAGCAGGAGGGCCAGCACTCGCGCATGCACCGCCAGCACGTCAAGGCGCTGGTGCGCAAGTACCCCGGGCTGCAGGCAACGCTCGACAACGCGAACGCCGCCTACGACGAGTTGCTGGCAAACGAGACGCTGGAGTTCAACCTCGCCTACACGGCCGACCTCGAAGCGACGTTCACGCCGATCTTCAAGCTCTTCCTCGACAACCACGAGACCCTGTACGAACCGGGCGACGACCGCGTCGCGTCCCTGTTCATCTGGCACTTCGTCGAGGAGGTCGAGCACCGCAGTTCGGCCTTGATCATCTACCGACACATCGTCGACAACGAGTCGTTCCGCTTCCGCGCCCTGCCGAAGATCTTCGGCCACGTCATGCGCGTGGTCGCAGAGACCGTGGAGAGCTTCGCGGAGGTCATCCCGGCCGAGGACCAGGTCATCGACGTCCGACGTGCCCTTCCTTCGGTCATGTACAAGCGGGAGATCAAAGGTCGGTTGCCCATCCTGCGCAAGAAGGTCCTGGCGGAGCGAGGCGGGACGGCGCTCATGGCTGCCTCGTCGGGCGAACTCATGAAGATGGCCTGGGGGCTCGTCAAGTCGCAGACCCCCGGGCACGACCCCACCCACCAGCCGCTCCCGGCCTTCGCGGACGAGTGGATGGCGGCGTACGACGCCGGGGTCGACGTCTCGACCTGGTACGCATCGACGGCCGCCACCGTGACGGCCTCTGCTGGTGCAGCCTGATGGCCGGGCCCTGCCACGCCGACTTCCAGCGGTATGCAATGGAGCTCGGTGACTTTGCCTGCGCGGACCAGAACCTGTTCCTGAACCTCCACAACCCGCTGGGGCTGGACCACTGGACGATGCTCCTGTTCGAGGTGGCCACGTTCGTCGGGGCGATCCTGACCCTTCGCCACGCGATCCGCCGGCGTCGACAGGGAGACCCGACGACCCTCGCGATCTGGGTGGCCGCGATCGCCTACCTCGTCATCGTGGAGCCGCCCCTCTACTTCCCGGCCAACTTCGGTCTGCAGGAGCAGACGGGCCTGATCTTCGTGCACAACGAGTTCACCGTCCAGTTCCTCTGGAACCGACTGCCGCTCTACATCGTGAGCATCTATCCGGTCCTCGCCGTCCTGTCCTTCGAGTTGGTCCGATCCACCGGGGTCATGGCTCGTCGTGGACCCGTGGTCTCGGCGCTGACCGTCGGGTTCGCGTATCACGCGATCTACGAGATCTTCGACCACGTCGGTCCCCAGTTGCGGTGGTGGATCTGGAACCCGAGCGCGCCAAGCAATGAGCCCTTCCTTGCCTCCGTGCCGATCTCCAGCATGGTGAACTTCGCGCTGGTCGGTCCGATCGTCCTGACGTTCCTGGTCTTGGTCCTTGTCGGCCGTCGCCCCGAGGCCGCGACGATGTCCACCAAGTCGTTGCTCGGTCGAGGCTCCGTTGCGGGTCTTCTCATGCCGATCGGGCTGGTGCTCGGTGGCATGCCGGCCACGGTCTTCACCTTCTTCGGCGACGAGGTCAACCGGACCGGCCAGGCGATCGCCTACTGGTCGATGCTCGTCATCGTCGGCGTCATCGCCCTCAACGCACTGGCATCGGCACACCGGGAGCGGATTGTCGTCGACGATCCAGCGACCCGCCGCTATCTGATCACCCACGCGTCGATCTACCTCGGCGCGTTGCTGATCTCCTGGATCGCCGCACTGCCCGAGTACCTCGGGGCGACCGACGGCATCACGGCCAGCGGGACGCCGATCGGCAGCCTGCCCTACGCCGTCGGGTGCTCGCTCTTCGTAGCGGGATTCCTGTGGCTGGCGCTTGGACGCCGTGACGCCTCCGTGACGCAGGCGGCGAGCGGGGCGGTTTCGGTTGGGGTTGGCTGACCCCAACCGCGATCAGTGTGACGACGGAGGCACAGATGGACCGCAGGCAGCACTGGCGACGGATCATCTTCGAGGCCGACACGCCCGCCGGCAAGGCCTTCGACGTGTTCCTGCTGGCGCTGATCGTCTTCAGCGTGCTGTTGGTGATGCTCGAGTCCGTGCCGACGCTGGCCCTTGCCAACGGGGATCTCTTCTTCTGGCTCGAGATCGGGGTGACGGCGCTCTTCACCGTCGAGTACCTCGCTCGTCTCTGGACGTCCAAGGACGCTGGCGCGTACGCCCGGAGCTTCTTCGGTGTCATTGACGTGCTGGCCATCCTGCCAGTGATCGTGTCGCTGGCCGTCCCGGGGGCGCAGAGCCTGTTGGTCGTCCGGTCGGTGCGGTTGCTCCGCGTCTTCCGTGTGTTCAAGATGGCCCACTGGCTCCGGCAGGCGAACTACCTGATCGATGCCTTGAAGGCGAGCAGCGCGAAGATCCTCGTGTTCCTGCTCACGGTGGTGCTGATCAACGTGATCGTGGGATCGACGATGTACGTCATCGAGGGTGCTGAAAGCGGCTTCGACTCGATGTTCCGGGGCGTCTACTGGTCGATCGTCACGATGAGCACGGTGGGTTTCGGGGACATCGCGCCCCAGACCGGCTTGGGGCAGGTCCTGGCTGCTGGTCTGATGATCCTCGGCTACTCGGTCATCGCCGTTCCCACAGGGATCGTCTCCGCCGAGATGGCCGTCGGCTCGACCGCACGCGCGCCGCGGGAGTCGGACTGTGTTCGCTGTGGCCACGGTCCCCTGGGAGGCGCCATGCGCTACTGCCCACGGTGCGGTGAGTCGCGGACGGTGGCATCGGGAAGTTCCTGAGCGTTGGCGTCGACCAAGGTCACAGGAACGTGCTGGAGAACCGGGTCAGCGTGCGCACGTAGTTCGCCCGCTCGAACGCGTCGGGGTCGGCGACCGTCGATTGGCTGACGCTGCCCTTGAGTTGCTCGATCGATTCGTACTCGCGTTCTGTGCACCACGCCTCGAGTTCGTGCAGGGCCTGGGTCACCACGTCGGGACCGCCGCGCAACACGGCGGAGGCCATCATGGCGACATCCGCCCCGGCCAGCAGCACCTTGGCCACGTCCCGCCACGTGTGCACCCCGGTGGTCGCGGCCAGTGAGAGGTCGGCGCGACCATGCAGGATCGCGATCCACCGCAGCGGCAGCCGCAACTCCTGCGACGTGCTCAACACCAGGTCCGGGGTGACGTCGAGGGTCTGCAGGTCGATGTCCGGTTGGTAGAACCGGTTGAACAGGACCAGCCCAGCCGCGCCAGCGCCGGCCAGTTGCACGGCCAGGTGTGGCAGTGAGCTGAACTGCGGCCCGAGCTTCACGGCCACCGGCAGGTCGACGACCTCGACCACCGCGCCCACCAGTTCGACGACCTCTTGCTCGACCTCTTGCCCGGTCACCGTCGCATCAGCGGCCACGCGGTAGATGTTCAGTTCGAGCGCGTCCGCCCCGGCCTCCTGCAACAGGCGGGCGTAGCGAATCCACCCGCCTCGGGACGTCCCGTTCAGCGAGGCGATCACGGGGATGTCGACGCGCTTCTTGGCCTCCTCGACGTGGCGCAGGTAGCCCGTGGGCCCGGTGTTGTAGTCCTCGAGTTCGGGCAGGTAGCCACCGGCGGCCTCGGCGTGGGCGCCGCTGGCCCAGTCCAACAGGTCGTTGACGGCCAACGACTCGTGCGTCACCTGCTCCTCGAACAGCGAGGGAAGGACGACGGCACCGACACCAGCGTCCTGCAGTGCCCGCAGGCTGTCGAGGTCGCCCGTCAGCGGTGACGACGAGGCGACGATCGGGCTTCGCAGGGTCATCCCAAGATAGGTGCTCGAAAGGTCGGTCATGCCGGGTCCTCGTCTGCCGGTCCCTGGGGGACTGAACGTTCGATGCCGCCGAGTTGCTGGTAGTACCGCCACCGTTCGTTGATGTCGGCCTGGGCCAGTTCGCCGAGGTGCCGGGCGCGATCCGGGTCGCTGCGAGCAAGGACGGCGAAGCGTCCCTCGTTGCGGTGGAAGTCCGCCACCGGAATCTTCGGCGTCTTCGAGTCGAGTTGGAACGGGTGCGCGTGCTCGTCGGGTTCCGGGTGGTAGCGGTAGAGCGGCCAGTAGCCGGACTTGACGGCCTCGTCCATGCGCTGCATCGACTGGCTCATGTCGACGCCGTGGGCGATGCACGTCGAGTAGGCGAGGATCAACGACGGTCCCGGCCACGCCTCGGCCTCGCGCATCGCACGGACCGTGTGCATCTGGTTCGCGCCGATCGCGATCTGCGCCACGTAGACGTTGCCGTACTGCGTCGCGAGCATGCCCAGGTCCTTCTTGCCCGTCGACTTGCCGGCCATCGCGAACTTCGCCACCGCGCCTCGCGACGTTGCCTTGGATGCCTGTCCACCGGTGTTCGAATAGACCTCGGTGTCGAGGACCAGCACGTTCACGTCCAGCCCCGAGGCCAGCACGTGGTCGAGGCCCCCGAACCCGATGTCATAGGCCCAGCCGTCGCCGCCGACGATCCACAGACCTCGACGAACGAGGGCATCCGCCAGGGTCTCCAGTCGGCGTGCGTCATCGGCCAGATCACTGCCCACCCCGGTCAAGATCTCCCGGAGTCGGGCCACGCGGTCGCGTTGATCGCGCAGTCCTTGTTCGGTGGACTGGTCGGCCTCGAGCAGCGCCATGGCGACGTCTGGACCGATGGCGTCGGCAAGGCGGTCGACGAGGGCTCGCGCCGAGGCCGTCTGCTGTTCCTGGGCGATGCGCAGGCCCAGCCCGAACTCTGCGTTGTCCTCGAACAGGGAGTTCGACCACGCCGGTCCGCGCCCGTCCTTGTCCTTCGTCCATGGCGTCGTCGGGAGGTTGCCGCCGAAGATCGAAGAGCACCCGGTGGCGTTGGCGACAACGATCCGGTCACCGAACAACTGCGTGAGCAGCTTCAGGTACGGCGTCTCCCCGCAGCCAGCGCAGGCGCCCGAGAACTCGAAGAGCGGTTCGAGCAGTTGGGAGTGCTTGACGTCGGTCGCCTCGATGAGGGTGCGGTCCAGCGGGGCGATCTGTTCGAAGAACTCGAACCGTTCGCGTTCGACCTCGACATGGTCGAGATACGGCTCCATGTTGATCGCCTTGCGCCCCGATGCCTCCTTGTTGCGGACCGGGCAGACGTCGACGCACACGCCGCAGCCGGTGCAGTCGTCCGGGGCGACCTGGACCGTCAGCAGGTGGTCGGGCAGGGCGTGGCTGTTGAAGTCCTTCGACAGGAAGTCGGTTGGGGCGTCAGCGAGGTCGTCCGTGCCAAAGGCCTTGATCCGGATCGCCGCGTGCGGGCAGACGATGGCGCACTTGCCACAGTCGATGCAGACATTGGGATCCCAGATCGGGATGTCCAACGCGATGCCTCGCTTCTCCCACTTCGCCGTGCCGGTCGGGAAGGTCCCGTCGACGGGCATGGCGCTGACCGGGAGTCGATCGCCGTGGCCGGCCAGCATGGTGGCAGTCACCCGCTGCACGAAGTCCGGGGCGATCTCCGGCACTCGCGGTGGGCGAGCGCTCCCGGTGATGGCGTCGGCGGGGATCGGGAGTTCGTGGAGATGGTCGAGGGCCAGGTCCACGGCTTCGAGGTTGCGGGCGACGACGTCCGGACCTCGCTTGCCGTAGGTCCGCTCGATGGCGTCACGGATCGCGGCGATGGCTTCGTCGCGAGGAAGGATCCCGGCGAGGGCGAAGAAGCACGGCTGCATGACCGTGTTGATCCGACCGGCCAGCCCCACCTGCAGGGCGACGGCGTGCGCGTCGATCACGTGGACCGACAGGTCCTTGTCCACGATCTGCTGCTGGACCTCGGAGGGCAGTCGGTCCCAGACCTCGTCGAGGGGGTGGGGCGAGTTCAGGAGCACGGTCGCACCCGGGCGAGCGCGTTCCACGACCTCGAGACGCTCCAGCAAGTTGAACTGGTGGCAGGCCACGAAGTCGGCTTGGTCGATCAGGTACGTCGAGGTGATCGGCGCGGGGGAGAAGCGCAGGTGCGAGACGGTCACGGCGCCGGACTTCTTCGAGTCGTAGACGAAGTAGCCCTGGGCGTGCAGGTCCGTGTGCTCCCCGACGATCTTGACGCTGTTCTTGTTGGCGCCCACGGTGCCGTCGCTGCCCAGGCCGAAGAAGATGGCCTCGACGGTGCCCGGGGCGCGCGGGACGACGAAGTCCGGGTCCGGGTCGACGGACAGGTGCGTCACGTCGTCGGTGATCCCGACCGTGATCCGCGGCCGTGGCGCCCCGGTCTGCAACTCGTCGAACACGCCCTTGACCATCGCCGGCGTGAACTCTTTCGACGACAGCCCGTACCGGCCACCGATGACCGTCGGCATGCGGTCGACGGATCCGTCGGCGAGCGCCTGGGCGAACGTCGTCACGACGTCCTGGTGCAGCGGCTCACCGACACTGCCGGGCTCCTTGGTCCGGTCGAGCACCGCGATGCGGGTCACGGTCCCGGGGATGGCGTCGAGGACGGCCTGCGTCGGCCATGGCCGATAGAGCCGGATCTGCAGCATGCCGACCTTGGCGCCGGCAGCGACCATCGTGGCGACGGCCTCGCGCGCCGCTCCTGCGCCGGAGCCCATCAGGACGACGATCCGTTCGGCATCGGGTGCGCCGGTGTACTCGACCAGTCGATAGGGGCGATCCGTCAGCTCGGCGAACCGGTCCATCGTCGACTGCACAATGGACGGGACGGCGTCGTGGAAGCGGTTGGCCGCTTCCCTGGCCTGGAAGAACACGTCGGGGTTCTGGGCGGACCCGCGAAGGACGGGGTGCTCGGGTGAGAGGCCGCGCCCACGGTGCTCGGTGACGTGGGACTCGCGGATGAGTTGTCGAAGTTGGGTCTGCTCCAGGGGCCGAACGCGGGCGATCTCGTGCGACGTGCGGAAGCCGTCGAAGAAGTGCAGGAACGGGACCCTCGATTCC
>CBDTZE010000044.1:0-10345 GCA_965364815.1 uncultured Nitriliruptoria bacterium
GGGCGTTGAGGTAGTGGCCACGGCGGACGAAGTCGTCCTGGGGGAGCAGGATCTGCGCCCCGACGAGGTCGTGGACGGCCAACTGCTTCTGCCACTCGTGGACGAGGTCACCCTGTCCGACCGCGGCCGCAGCCTGCAGGCCAGGGAGGTCGGCGGGACGCTCGGTCAGGCCAAGCAGCCCCATCCCGGCCGCGACGGCGCCCGAGGACACCACGACGACCTTGGTCCCCGCGGCCCGAACGGCGGCGATCTGGGAGGACAGCGAGGCGATCTGCTGGCGGTCGAGGCAGCCGTCCGTCCCACGCAGGGAGTTGGAGCCCACCTTGACCACGACGAGGCCGGGACGTGCGAACCTCGCCGACTCCATCAGTCGTCTGCCGGGTCGAGACCGACTTCGTCGGCCCACTGGAGGAACTCGGCATCGGCGTCGATGTTCCCCTCGTCGTCCTCTGCCTCGGAGGCGAGGATCATCTCGCGCTCCTCGACGGGCAGGTCCTTGAGTTCCGGCTCGAAGTCGAAGACGATGTCCCCGATGGCGACGCCATGACCTTGGCGTGCACCCGCGTCCACGAGGGCACGGTCGATCCCGGCGCGACGCAGACGTCCCTGCAGGTAGCGCACGGCCTCGCGGTTGTTGAGGTCCAGCATCTGGACCCAGCGCTCGACGGTGTCGCCGGCGACGAGGAAGACGTCGTTCTCTTCGTTCCATTCGACCGTGAAGGCCTCGGCCTTGGGCTTCAGGCGCAGGACGATCTCCTGGTCGGAGTCCATGAGGTCGACGGTCGGACGGATCGAGGAGACGAGCGCACCGAGGCGGTAGAGCAGCGGGTCGATGCCCTCGCCGGTGGCCGCGCTGATCTCGAACACCTCAAGGCCGTCGGCTTCGAGTTCCGGTCGCGTGAGCTCGGACATGGCGCGGCCGTCGGGCAGGTCGACCTTGTTCAGGGCCACGACCTGCGGCCGGTCCAGCAGCGAGGCGTCGTGCTTGCGCAGTTCCTCGCGCATCGCGTTGATGTCGCGGACCGGGTCACGGTCCGGATCGAACGGCGAGGTGTCGACGACGTGCAGCAGGACGTGGCAGCGCTCGATGTGGCGCAGGAACTGGTGACCCAGGCCCTTGCCGTCACTGGCGCCCTCGATCAGCCCGGGCACGTCGGCCATGACGATGTCGATCGGGTTGCCCTCGCTGTCGCCACCAGCACGGACCAGGCCCAGGTGGGGCGTCAGGGTCGTGAAGTGCCAGGCCTCGATGCGGGGCTTGGCGTTGGAGACGCGGGCGATCAGCGACGACTTGCCGGCAGACGGGAAGCCCACCAGGCCCACGTCGGCGATGAGCTTGAGCTCCAGGCGCAGCGTGTACTCCGGGACCGTCTCACCCAGCTCGCAGAACCGCGGGATGCGGCGATAGCGGTTGGCGAAGGCCGCGTTGCCGCGACCACCACGGCCACCGGGCGCCACGACGAGGCGCTGGCCGTCGCGGACCAGGTCGCCGACGACGTCGCCACTGTCCGGGTCACGCACCAGGGTGCCGACGGGCACCTTGACCAACTTGTCCTTGCCTCGTGCACCCGACTTGTTGCTGCCCGAGCCCGGCTTGCCCTCGACGCCGCGACGGTGCGGGCTGCGGTGGATGTCCAGCAGCGAGGTGGTGTTGCGGTCGGCGACCAGGATGACGTCGCCACCGTTGCCGCCGTCACCACCGTCGGGACCACCACGCGGCACGTGGGATTCCTTGCGGAACCCGACCACACCGTTGCCCCCGTCCCCGCCCTTGACGTGGAGGGTGCACTCGTCGACGAACGAGACGGCATCGGACATGAGGGGACCGCTCTGCAGAGAAGGGTGTGGAACCTACGAGACAAACAGGCGAACGGGGCGGCCAGGCCACCCCGTTCGCGAGAACTGTGTCAGACGCTCAGTTGGCGTCGACGTGCGCGAACATGCGCTTGCCCGACTCCTGGAAGCGGACGTGACCGTCCGACAGGGCGAACAGCGTGTCGTCGCCGCCACGGCCGACATTGGTGCCAGGGTGGTACTTGGTGCCACGCTGACGAAGGATGATGTTCCCGGTGATGACGGACTCGCCGCCGAACTTCTTGACACCGAGGCGCTTGGCGTTCGAGTCGCGTCCGTTGCTGGACGAGCCTCCGCCCTTCTTGTGTGCCATGATGTGCTCCTTGGGGGCCGCGCCCGGATCGCCGGGCTGGGGCGGAAAGTCAGAGGCTGTCGATCGTCACGATCGTGAGGTGCTGACGGTGACCACGACGCTTGTGCTGACGCGTCTTGTTCTTGTAGGTGAAGACGCGCAGCTTTGGGGTGCGCATCTGGACCTTGATGGTGCCCTTGACCAGGCGTTCGCCAATGGCGTCCCCCGTCGTCACGGCTCCGTCGTCTCCGACGAACATGATGGGGCGGAGGTCAACCGTTGCGCCGACGTCGCCATCGAGCTTCTCGATGGTGATGTCGTCGCCCGGGGCGACCTTGTACTGCTTGCCGCCGGTGGCGATGACCGCGTACACGGGGACTCCTAGGAAGAATGAACACACGTCTGGGTGCGCGCTGACGGCGATCACGACCGAGTTGCAGGAGGGGTGTGACGGTCCGAGCGGACACGGAACACGGTGCCTCGTGGGCACCGCGGGCCAGAAGCGTACACAGGGCAACCGTGCGAGGACAACCGTGCCGGGGCGATGGGCGCGCGGGCGATACGGGCCTAGTCTGGCGGGCATGACGGAACGCTGCCACCTGGTCTCCACCAACCTCGACGAGCCGCTCCCCGGAACTGCCGCAACGGCCCGGGCCTGGCTCCTGATCGAGGATGTCGGCCCGTGGGGCCACGATGCCCTGGCCATGAGTTCGGTGCCGCCACCGGTGGCTGCAACGGTCGCTGCGCACGCGATCGAGCAGGACGTGCGCATCCAGATGATCCGCCGGCCCGACCGCAAGCGGACGAAGGCCGATCGCCGCGTCGTCTACGTCTGCCACTCCGGCCCCGGGACGCCCTGGACGAGGCGGCTGCTGCTGACCGACGACGAACTGTCCGAACTCGACCTGTCGATGGCGAACCGGCGCGAACCGCCGGCGGACTTCGGCAAGGTGGAGGAGCACGACGTGTTCCTCGTCTGCACCCACGCAAAGCGCGACGCCTGCTGCGCCCAGTGGGGCCGCCCGGTGGCCGACAAGATCGCGAAGAAGGTCCCCGACACCACCTGGGAGACCTCGCACACCGGCGGTCATCGCTTCGCCGGGGTGCTGCTCGTGCTGCCCGAGGGGCTCACCTTCGGCCGGATGGAACCCAGCGACGTCGCCACCCTGGTCAACGCCCTCGGCAACGGGCGCATCCCCCTGGAGCACTACCGCGGCCGATCGGTGGACGGGGGCCCGGGACAGGCGGCGGAGGTCGCCGTGCGAAAGGCCTCCGGGGTCTCCGGGCGCGGAGCGGTCCGTGTCACCGGCGCCCGCAAGGACGGCGGGGCACACGTGGTCGCGGTCACCGCGGACGGGGCGCTGTGGCGCGCCGTCGTCGCATCACGCCCGCTCGGGACCCTGCGCGCCCTGAGCTGTGGCGGCCACCCCGAGGACCGCATGGTCCACGAGGTCGTCAGCGTCGGGGCGTCCGCCTGACCAGAAGGTCAGGCTCGGGCGCCGTACCAGCTGACCTTCGGCAGGACCTTGAAGTCGCCGAGTCCGACCGCTGCCGGGAGCAGCGGGCCGAGCTTGTGCAGCGTCTTGTGCGTCGGGTCCGTCATGCCCTTGAGCGGCGGGCGGAACGGCGAGCGGATGACCGTCTTCTGGGCGTCGTCCAACATCAGCGTGTTGTGGACGACGCCGGTGCCGGACTGGATGTCCGTGCGCTCGTGGCCCGGGAACGCGCCCCAGGTGGTGGTCATGAACGCGAAGCCCATGCCGCACCAGATGTTCAGGGAGACCGTGCCGTAGCGCAGATCGGCAAGGGCCTGCTCCACCGCAGGACCGGTGCGGTCGTCCTTCAAGGTGCGCGGGTGGGCGATGACGTTGACGCCCAGCGTCCCCCACGCCACGTCGTTGCAGAAGGTGACCGCGTCTTCGATGAAGGCGACGACGTCCTGCTCGGAGTCGAGGGCGACCTCGCCCATGATGCCGTTGAAGGACTCCGTCGTGAACGCCGTGGCGTTCTCGTCGGTCGCGTCGAGGTTGTTGAGGAAGGTCCACGGCACGCAGCCGGGCCCCGTGTCACCGAACGTGTCGAAGTCGGTGTGGGCGGACGTGAACTGCTCCCAGCGATCCCGCGCACCCGGGTAGTACGGATAGCGGTCAGCGGTGGCCGCCAGGACCTTCTTGACCTCGTCGATCAACTGCTGGCGCTTGGCCCACTTCTTGTGGGTGACGATCAGGCGGCCGGCGATGCAGTTGAAGCCGGCGTTGTTGAGGAGCATGCCGGCGATGTTGACGGCCTGGGCCTTGATGTCGGCGTCGGACCACGGCCCGGGCACCACGACGATCGGCGTGACGTTGCCCAACTCCGAGGTGATCGGCTTGGTCCAGACAGGATCGTCAGCGGCCTTGCGCGTCGCGCCCTCGGCGCCGGGCCCGAAGACGATCGCGTCGAACGTCTTGTCCGACCCGGTGATGTGGATCTCGTCGATCTCCGGATGCGCCCCGACGTGCTTGCCCTCGGCTGTTCCGCCGTAGACGAACCGGAGGAAGCCCGCGGCGACCAGTGGCGCCAAGGCCTGCTCCAGGAACGGGCCGACATACTCGTTGACCGGGTTCATCTTCAGCACGACGACGCGGTCGTCGTTGAAGAGCTTCGAGATCGTGTCGGTCGGGGCGATCGAGGAGACGTTGCCAGCGCCGAGGACGAGGCAGACGCCGCCCGCGTCCTTGTTGCCCGGCTGGTAGATCCTCGCCTGGCGGACCGTGTCGACCGACGGGTCCAGCCAGACCTCGGCGGTCAGCATCGGGGTGAGGATCCGGTCCATCGCGTTGGCCGGGTAGGCCGGGACGACCAGTTGGCCGTCGGGGCGCGCCGTGACCTTGCCCGGGATCTTCGGGGCGCCGTCGTCGCGGATCTGCTCAAGCGCCAGTTCCATCAACTTGAGCTGGCGCACGAGGATGGTCGGACCGTTGGTCCAGTCCTCGCCCCGGTTCGGGTCACCCTCGGGGATGCGCTTGGCCTCGGCACCGGCCTTGGCCCAGTCGGCGGCGACCGCCATGGTGGTGTCCTGCATGCGTCGCAGGAGCTCGATGCGCTCATCGAGGGTGGTGTCGACCCAGACCTTCCGGTTGGCCGCAACTTCCGCGACGGCCTTGTCGATGGCGTCGAACGAGGTGTGGGCCACCTTCGCGTCGGCTTCCGGGATCTCGATCGTGCCTGCCATTTTGCCTCCAGCGATGTGCTGTCGAGGATAGGTCAGGCGCCGGTCAGGCGGTGGTGCCGTCACGGCCGGAGACCCAGGACCGATGCAGGCCGGCGTAGATCCCGTCCTGTTGCACGAGTTCTGCGTGGCTGCCGACCTCGGCCAGTTCACCGCTGTCGAAGACGAGGACGAGGTCGGCCTGCTCCGCGGTCGTCATCCGGTGGGCGATGGTGACGGTGGTCCGGCCGTTGGACAGGCCCTCGACAGCCCGGGACAGGCGCATCTCCGTGGCGGGGTCGACCGCGCTGGTGGCCTCGTCGAGGACCAGCAGGTCGGGATTGGCAAGGGAGGCGCGGACCAGCGACACCAACTGCCGTTCGCCGGCGGACAGCGTCGCGCCCCGCTCCCCCACGCCGGTCTGCAGGCCGGCCGGCAGCGAGTCGATCCAGTCGCCGAGGTCCAGGCGCTCGAAGGCAGCCATGACCTCGGCGTCGGTTGCTTCGGGGCGGACGTAGCGGATGTTGTCGGCGACGGTGCCGTCGAACAGCACGTCCTCCTGGGGCACCATGACGACGCGGCGGCGCAGCGACGAGAACGCGACGGTGTCGATCGGCACGCCGCCGATGCGGACTTCGCCGGTCGAGGAATCCATCAGCCGCGTCAACAACTTGGCGAAGGTCGTCTTGCCCGAGCCGGTCTCCCCCACCACCGCGACGTTGGACAGTGGCGGCAGGTCGACCGTGACGTTGCGCAGGGCCTCGAAGCCGGTGGCCTGGCGGCCCGTCTCGCCCGGCTTGGGGTAGCGGAAGCCGACGCCCTCGAAGGAGACACCCAGTGGGCCGTCGGGCAGGTCGACGCCGCCGGGCGGGTCGAAGACGTCGGGCTCGATGTCCAGCACGTCGATGACCCGGGACCAGCCAGCGACAGCGGTCTGGGCCTCGTTGAGCATCTCCGCTGCCATCTGCAGCGGCTGCAGGAACAGCACGATCAGGAAGGGGAACGCGATGACGGTGCCCGCAGAGACGTCGCCCGCCACACCGAAGTAGACGCCGGCTGCCAGCACGGCAGCGGTCGCGATGCCGGTGAAGGCCTCGCCGGTCCCGGAGAACCCGGCGGACAGCCCACCGGCCACGAAGCCGGAGCGTCGGTGGTCGTCGATCGCCTCCTCGAGGCGTTCGCGTGTCCGGTCCTCGACGCCGTAGGCACGCACGACCGGCGCACCCACGACGGCCTCGGAAAGCACGGCCAGGAGGTGACCGATGCGCTTGCGGACGTCGAGGTAGGCCGCGGCAAGCCGGCGCTGGAACCACGCCCCGAAGAACACGAACGGGAGCAGGGACAGCAGCGCGACCAACGTGAGGCGCCACGAGTAGACGGTCATGACGACCAGGGCGACGGCCACCTGTGCAACCGCGGCAAGCAACTGCACGCCGGCCCACGACAGGAACCGGCTGATGGCCTCGATGTCCGTGGTGACGCGCGACACCAGGTTGCCGCGCTGCTGCGTGGCCTGGTGGAGCATGGACAGGTCATGGATGTGACGGAAGGCACGGACGCGAAGGTCGCTCAGGGCGCCCTCGGACACGGTGGCCAGGCGGACATTCATCCAGGCGGACGCGAACCCGGTGATGACGACAGCGATGACGGCGACGATCCCGATGCGAGACACGGCGTCGAGGTCGATGGCATCGCCGCCGGCGATGAGGTCGATGGTGCGCTGGACGGCGATCGGGACGACGGCGCGGCCGCCGGTGGCGACCAGTGCCAGCACGACCGTGAAGCCCAACCCCAGGCGGAGCTCCGGCGACAGGGACAGCCCCCGTTTGACGGTGACCCAGGAGCCGGGCGCGTCCTCGGTGGACGGGGAGACGGCGGACGAGGCGATGCTCACGAGCGCACCTCCGCAGTGTCACTCTCCGGGTCGTAGGCCGTCACGATGTCGGCGTAGTCCGGGTTGCGCGACAGCAGATCGGCATGAGAGCCGCGGTCGACCACGCGGCCCTGCTGGACGAACACGACCTCGTCGGCGAGGGAGACCGAGCCGCGGCGGTACGCAACGATCACCGTCGTGGCGGGGCGCTCGGCCTCGGCCAGGCCGGCGAGGATGCGGGCCTCGACGGTGGGGTCGACGGCGCTGGTCGCGTCGTCGAGGACCAGCAGTCGTGGCTGACGGATCAGGGCGCGGGCCAGGGCGATGCGCTGGCGCTGGCCGCCGGAGAGCGACGCACCCCGCTCGCCGACCTCCGTCTCGAGGCCGTCGGCCAGGTCGCGGACGAACTCGCCGGCCTGGGCGAGTTCGAGTGCCGCCCAGACCTGGTCGTCGGAGTACGGATCGCCCAGCGTGATGTTGCCGCCGATGGTGTCGTCGAAGAGGAACGCCTCCTGGAAGACCACGCCGACCGTGCGACTCAGCGCCGCGTGGGACAGGTCGCGAACGTCGTGTCCCTCGACCAGCACCACCCCGGTGTGAGGGTCGACGAGCCGGACGAAGAGCGACGCCATCGTCGACTTGCCGGACCCCGTCGGGCCGACGATCGCGATCGTCCGACCCGGGGCGACGTCGAGCTGCATGCCCTCGATGCCTCGCGTGCCGGTGCCGTTGGTCGCGGGTTCCTCGTCGTCTCGCAGTGGGTGGCGGTAGACGACGTCGCCGAGCTCGGCCGACACGCCGCCTTCGCCCTCGACGTCGACGTCACCGTGCTCCATGTGGCCACGCTCGCCCACGACCGCATCGATCCGGGCCAGACCGGCAGCGGCGCGCGGGAGCTCGGCGAGCAGCCACGCGAACACGCGCATCGGCAGCGCGACCAGGCGGAAGAGGTACGCGAACTGGACCAGGTCACCGGGGGTCAAAGCCCCGGCGCTGACACGCCGCGCCCCGAAGTACAGGATCGCGACGGTGCCCAGGGCCGGGAGCACCTCGAACCACGGATCGAAAACGGCACGCAGTCGCCCGACGGTGACCATGTCATCGCGGAGCTTCTCTGACGCGACACGCAGCTTCTGGGTCTCGGCGTCCTCACGGCCGAGGGTCTTGACGACGAGCGCGGCGTCGAAGGACTCGTGCGCGACCTGGGAGACCACGCCACGGCCGGCCTGCGCGGCCTCGGAAGCGTCGCGCATGCGGCGTTGGAAGAAGCCATTGGCCACACCGAGGCCGGGACCGACCAGCAGCCCGATGAGGGCCAGGACCGGGTCGGCAAGCAGCAGCATCACGACCGTCACGCCAAGCATGAACGTGGCGCCGACGGCCAACGGCAGCGGAGCAGCCACGAACGCCGCGGCCTCAGCGTCGGAGGACACGTGCGACAACAACTCCCCCGTCGCGCGCTTGCGGTGCCACTCGAGCGGCAGCACCAGGTAGCGGTCGGTCACGTCGACGCGCCACTGGGCCTGGAGTCGCAACTGGGCCGCATAGGCGCCGAGCCGACGTCCCACGATGCCCAACCCCTTGAGCACGGCCACGGCGACGATGATGAGGAACATCGCCACGACGGACCCGCGCGCCACCTCGCCGTTGCGAAGCGCGGGCAGCACGACGTCGTCCGTGGCTCGGCCGATGACGACCGAGGACAGGACCGTCATGGCGCCGTAGAGCACCGACAGGCCGATGCCCAGGGCGAATTCCTTCGGCGCACCCTGGAGCACGCGCCGGATGACGTCCTTGCCCTCGACCCGTGGGGGCGTCGGGTCCGGGGTCATTCGGGCAGTTCCACGATCCGGCCGATCCCGTTGCACTTCTCGCACTTGTGCGAGAAGGATTCGACGAGGCCTTGCGAGACGTTCTTGCGGGTCATCTGGACCAGGCCCAACCGGCTGACCTCGGACACGCGGGTCTTGGTCCGGTCCCGAAGCAGTTCACGCTTCAGGCGACGGATGACCTGGTCCTGGTTGGCCTTGAGGAGCATGTCGATGAAGTCGACGATGATGATGCCGCCCATGTCGCGCAGGCGCAGTTGGCGGACGATCTCGTCGGCGGCCTCGAGGTTGGTCTTGAGGACGACCTCCTCGAGGGACGTGTCCTTGGAGCCGGTGAACTTGCCGGTGTTGACGTCGATGACCTTCATGGCCTCGGTGGTCTCGATGATGAGGTAGCCACCCGATGGCAGCCAGACCTTGCGGTCGGTCGCCTTGCGGAGCTGCTCGGCGATGTTGTACGCCTCGTACAGCGACCGCGGCTTGTCGTCCTCGTCGATGATCGGCTCGTAGAGCTCGACCTTCTCCAGCAGTTCGACGGCGACCTCGTCGAGGTACTCGCGCACCTCTTCGTACAGGATCTTGTCGTCGACGATGCAGCGCTCGAACTCCGGACCGAAGTTGTCGCGGATGACCTTGACGACGAGCTGCGGCTCCTCGTACACGGCCGTCATGACCTTGGCGTCCTCGGCGGCCGCCTCGACCTTCTCCCACCGCGCCAGCAGGCGCTTGAGGTCGGCCTCGAGGGCCTCGTCGGTCGCGTTCTCCGCCGCGGTGCGCACGATGATCCCGTGCTGCTCCGGCTTGACGCGCTTGACGATCTTGCGCAGGCGGTCACGGTCCTTGTCCGTCAACTTGCGGCTGATGCCGAAGACGTCAGAGTTCGGGGCCAGCACCATGTACCGACCAGCCAGGGACAGCATCTGCGTCAGGCGCGGGCCCTTGGTCCCCATGGGGTCCTTGGTGACCTGGACCAGGACCTTCTGGCCGGGCTTGAGGGTGTCCTCGATGCGGGGCGGCTCGCCGTCGTCGAGGTCCTGCTCGTCGTAGAGCACCTCGCCCGCGTACAGGACGCCGTTGCGACCCTTGCCGATGTCGAGGAAGGCGGCCTCCATGCCGGGCAGCACGTTCTGCACCCGGGCCATGTAGATGTTGCCGACGAACGTGACGTCGTCCTTGTGCGTGACGTAGTGCTCGACGGCACGACGGTCCTCCATCACGACGATCTGCGTGCGGTCGCCCTTGTGCGTCACCAGCATGGTGCGCGGCGGACCGTTGAGGATCGCGCGGCGCTCCTCCTCGGAGACGCC
>CBDTZE010000045.1:0-10297 GCA_965364815.1 uncultured Nitriliruptoria bacterium
GCCCCACGCAGGGCGCGCAGGTGGGCCTGCTGCGCCTCGGCGTCGGGGGTGTGCTCGGACAGCCAGCGGATGCCGCGGCCGAGCTCGTCACGTTCTTGTCCCATTCAGGACCTCCTGGTGCCCAAGGGACGCGACAGGTCCCCGGCATCGGTCTGCTCGAGCGCGGAGCGCATGGTCCGTTCGGCCCGGCGGAGCAGTGTGTAGGTCGCGGCGCGTGACTTGCCGATCGTGGCAGCAACCTCGGCACCCGACAACCCACCGACGTGGAACAGGACGAGGGCTTCGCGCTGCGTCTCTGGGAGCCGGTCGAGGGCGGTTCGCAGTTCTGGGGCCTGGTCGATGACGGCGTTGGCGGTGTCATCGGCGGCCGCCTGGTCCGGGGGCTGGTCCGTCGCGCGCTCCCGCCGGGTCGAGGCTCGACGGACATGGTCGATCGCCGCGTTGCGCGTCGTCGACACCAGCCACGACCGCAGGGCACGGGCGTCGGTGTCCCGCAGGCCCGTGGAGTGCCGTGCGAGGCGCAGATAGGTCTCCTGCGCGACGTCTTCGGCGGCCCCGGTGTCGCGGAGCATGCCGTTGGCCACGGACGCGACCAGCCCGATGGTCAACTCGTAGACCCGCGTGAACGCATCCTCGTCACCGTCCACCAGTCGCGGGACCAGTGGGCCCAGCTCCGCCAGGACGGCGTCAGCGGCGAGGTCGGCGGCGATGGCTTCCCCCAGCGGTCAGGTGAGGCGGTACGTCAACAGGGCGACATAGTCGTCGTCCGGGCCGCGAAGTTCCAGGGCGTGGACGATGCCTTCGATGTCATAGCGAACCGTGACGGCGACGGAGGTCGTGACGGCCCCGTCGGCCGCGATGGCGCTGCCCGCAAGGATGCCGGTCGCAACGCCAGGTTCGGGAAATGCGAGCTCCTCGATACCGGACAGCGCGCCGAGGGACGGGGCGGACGGGACCTCTTCTGTGGACACGGCCTCGGGGCCGTTGCCGCGGTCGACGGTCGCGCCGTCTGCGTCGATGACGTACTGGAGGGTCCCCTGGTCGGTCGTGACGTCGATCTCGCGCCGGTCGCCGTCACGCCGGACCGTGATCGTGAACTCGGCCACGCCGGCACCGGTGGCCACCCGCACGACGGCGTCGGTCGTCAGGCTGCGCGCGTCGATCGTGCGCCGCACGGCGGCCTGATAGGCGACCGTCTCCGCGTCGGCCTCGGCCGAGACGGTCGGGATCGGGGCGACCTCGGGCGTGGCCGGGGCGTCGGACTGGCAGGCGGTGGCCAGGAGTGCGGCCGCGAGTGCCACGGGGACGAGGATGGTGCGACGCATGGGGTGGCCTTCGGCGGTGGGGGCACGCCAGAGGGCCGGGCGCATGCGCCCGGCCCTCGTGGGGGTGGTGGTGGTGAAGGTCAGACCTCGTCCACCGAGTCGTCTGCGGAGGGCTCGGAGTCCACGCTGTCATCGGCGGACGGCTCGGAGGGCTCGCTCGGCTCGCTCGGCTCGGAGTCCGTGCTGTCGTCGGCGGACGGCTCGGACGGCTCGCTCGGCTCGGAAGGCTCAGACGGCTCGGACTCGTCGTCGGCGGAGGGCTCGGAGTCGGTGCTGTCGTCGGCCGAGGGTTCGGAGTCGTCGTCGTCGGCGGAGAGCTCGTCGTCTGCAGCCAACTCGTCGGCGGTGACGTCCTTGACCTCGCCCTTGACCGACAGCAGGCCGTCGGCGGCGATGACGAACTCGACCTTCACGTTGCGGGTCGGGTCGCTGGAGGCGGTCAGGACGAACTCGAGCTCGTCTCCGCCCTCGAGGGTGCCGTCGGCGAGCACGAAGTCGTCCGGCGCGGTGAACACGCCCAGGGTGCCGTCGGCGTTGACGGTCAGGACCACGTCACCGATGCCCGGCAGGACGATGGTGTGGGTGCCCTCGGCAAGTCCGAGGTCGTCGTCCGCGCTGGCGAAGGTGGCCGTGGCGCCGAGTGCGACGGTGGCGACGAGGCCGACGGTGAGATTGCGGAGAGCGGAGCGACGCATGATGGTGAGGGCTTCCTGGTGGGGCGTTCTTCGGTTGCACGGCCGTTGGCCTGCACTGACAGTGACGGCACGTGCGTGCGAGGTTGGACATCTCCCTGTGGCGATGCGCGATGAGTGCGCATCGGCGTGCGCGGCTTTGGGTGCGTCCGGTCACCGCGGGGTCGCCGCAGGACCGGGACGGCGAGGGTGAGCGCACGGCTAGCCTCGCGATCGTCTTCCGGTGCTTGCCACCGTTGCCGTCACCACATCGCGAGGTCCGCCCCATGGCCACCGCCGTCGAAGCGCCTGCCCGCAAGAAGCCCTGGATCGTGCAGCTGTATGGCTCCGCCCTGGGCAAGAAGTACGTGATGGCCATCACGGGCATCATGGGCATCGGGTTCGTGATCGGTCACATGATCGGCAACTTCAAGCTCTACCTGGGCGCGGAGTCGGTCAACTTCTACGGCGAGTGGCTGCGTGACAGCCTGCTCTACCCGGTGGTGCCCCACACGGTCGCCCTGTGGATCCTGCGCCTCGGCCTCATCGCCGCGCTGGCCCTCCACGTGCACGCCGCCTGGTCGCTCACGCAGATGAACCACAAGGCCCGTCCGACGAAGTACCAGGCGTCACGCGACTACATCGCTGCCGACTTCGCGGCGCGGTCGATGCGGTGGACCGGCGTCATCGTCCTGCTCTACATCGGCTATCACCTCGCCGACCTGACCTGGGGCTGGGCCAACCCGGACTTCGTCCGTGGGGACATCTACGGCAACGTGATCGCCAGCCTCGGCAACGGCGCGGTCGCGGCGCTCTACATCGTGGCCAACATCGCCCTGGGCGTGCACCTGTTCCACGGCGTCTGGTCGATGTTCCAGTCGCTCGGGGTGAACAACCCCAAGTTCAACGCCTACCGCCGTCCGTTGGCCATCGGCATCGCCGGGGCCATCGTCGCCGGCAACCTGAGCTTCCCGATCGCCATCCAGGCCGGCCTCGTCCAGGACGACCGCCCGGAGCGGACGGTTCTCGCCGAGGACCACTGAGTCCAAGGCTGCGCCCCAGGGCGCGACGCATCACTTCACCCGCAAGCCCGCGGCCACGGCCGCAGACCAGGGAGACCCCCGAATGACGCTCGACAGCAAGGTGCCGGACGCACCGCTCGAGACGATGTGGGAAGACCACAAGTTCGACATGAAGTTGGTCAATCCGTCGAACAAGCGCAAGTTCGAGGTCATCGTCGTCGGCACCGGCCTCGCCGGTGCGTCGGCGGCCGCGACCATGGGCGAGCTCGGCTACAAGGTCAAGGCCTTCACGTTCCACGACTCGCCTCGTCGTGCCCACTCGATCGCGGCCCAGGGTGGCATCAACGCGGCGAAGAACTACCAGGGCGACGGCGACTCGATCTATCGCCTCTTCTACGACACGGTCAAGGGTGGCGACTACCGCTCCCGCGAGGCCAACGTCTATCGCCTCGCCCAGGTGTCGGTGAACATCATCGACCAAGCCGTTGCGCAGGGTGTCCCGTTCGCTCGTGAGTACGGCGGTCTGCTGGACAACCGTTCGTTCGGTGGCGCGCAGGTCAGCCGGACCTTCTACGCCCGTGGTCAGACCGGCCAGCAGCTCCTGCTGGGCGCGTACCAGGCACTGGAGCGCCAGGTCTCGCTGGGCACCGTGGAGATGCACAACCGCGTCGAGATGCTGGAACTGGTGATGAAGGACGGCCGCGCCGTCGGCATCGTCACCCGCGACCTCGTCAGCGGCGAGATCGAGAGCCACTCGGCCCACGCCGTCGTGCTGGCCACCGGTGGCTACTCCAACGCGTTCTACCTGTCGACCAACGCGATGAAGTGCAACGTGACGGCGGCGTGGCGGGCCCACAAGAAGGGCGCCCACTTCGCCAACCCGTGCTTCACGCAGATCCACCCGACGGCCATCCCGGCCTCGGAGGAGTTCCAGTCCAAGCTCACGCTGATGAGCGAGTCGCTGCGCAACGACGGCCGCATCTGGGTGCCGATGGAGCCGGGCGACGCCCGCCCCGCCGACCAGATCCCCGAGGAAGAGCGCGACTACTACCTGGAGCGCAAGTACCCGGCCTTCGGGAACCTGGTGCCGCGCGACGTCGCGTCGCGCAACGCCAAGGAGCAGGTCGACGCCGGCAAGGGCATCGGCCCGCTGAAGAACGGCGTCTTCCTCGACTTCGCCGACGCCATCGAGCGTCTGGGCTACGACACCGTCTGGGACCGCTACTCGAACCTGTTCGAGATGTACGAGCGCATCACCGGTGAAGACCCGATGAAGCGCCCGATGCGCATCTACCCGGCGCCCCACTACACGATGGGCGGCCTGTGGGTGGACTACCACCTGCAGACCTCGATCCCGGGTTGCTACGCGATCGGCGAGGCCAACTTCTCCGACCACGGCGCCAACCGCCTCGGTGCCTCGGCGCTGATGCAGGGCCTCGCGGACGGCTACTTCGTCCTGCCGTACACGATCGGCGACGGGCTGGCCCCGATGCTGGGCACCGACCCGCTGCCGGTTGACGACGCCGTCTTCACGCAGGCCGAGCAGGCCGTGCACGACCGCATCCGTCAGTTCACCGCAGTCAAGGGCTCGCGCAGCGTCGAGTGGTTCCACCGCGAACTCGGCAAGATCATGATCGAGCACTGCGGCATGGCGCGCTCCGAGGAAGGCCTCAAGACGGCCCTCCGGGAGATCCCCAAGCTCCGCGAAGAGTTCTACAAGGACGTCAAGGTCCCGGGTGACCCCAACACCATGAACCAGTCGGTGGAGAAGGTCCTGCGTGTCGCAGACTTCTTCGAACTGGCCGAACTCATGTGCCAGGACGCGCTGGACCGTCGCGAGTCCTGCGGCGGCCACTTCCGCGTCGAGTCCCAGTCCGAGGACGGCGAGGCCAAGCGCGACGACGAGAACTACTCGTACGTCTCCGCCTGGGAGCACAACGGGACGGGGCAGCTTGCGACGCTGCACAAGGAAGAACTCGACTTCAAGCGCGTGGCACTGACCACCCGCTCGTACAAGTGACGGGCGAGGGAGAAGACACCATGTCCGAGAGCACCCTGCAGCTCACCCTCCACGTCTGGCGCCAGGCTGGCCCGACGGCCGACGGTGGCTTCCAGACCTACAAGCTCGACGCGATCTCCGGGGACATGTCGTTCCTGGAGATGCTCGACGTCCTCAACGAGCAGTTGGTGGACGGCGACGAGGAACCCATCGAGTTCGAGCACGACTGCCGTGAAGGCATCTGTGGCTCGTGCGGCCTGATGATCAACGGCCAGGCCCACGGCCCCCAGCTCGGGACCGCGACCTGCCAACTCCACATGCGCAAGTTCAACGACGGTGACACCATCGTCATCGAGCCGTGGCGCGCATCGGGCTTCCCGATCATCAAGGACCTCGTGGTCAACCGCGACGCCCTCGACCACATCGTGCAGGCGGGTGGCTTCATCACCGCGAACACCGGTGGTGCGCCCGACGCCAACCTGATGCCGATCGCCAAGGGCACGGCAGACCTGTCGATGGACGCCGCCGGCTGCATCGGCTGCGGCGCCTGCGTGGCGGCCTGCCCCAACGGGGCGGCGCAGCTGTTCACCTCGGCCAAGCTGGGGCACCTCAACGTGCTGCCGCAGGGCCAGGCGGAGCGCTTCGAGCGCACCGAGTCCATGGTCGAGACCATGGAGAGCTACTTCGGCTCCTGCACGAACTTCGGTGAGTGCGAGGCCGCGTGCCCCAAGGAGATCTCGATCGACTTCATCGCGATGATGAACAAGGACTACCTGAAGGCCAAGATCAAGGGCCGCTGACCCACGATCGTCCAGACGTACGAACGCCCCGCCGGGATCCGGCGGGGCGTTCGTGTTTGGCTTGGTGTGGCTGGGGTCAGCCGACGGCGACGGTGGTGCAGGTGAAGCCGGTGCAGGCGCGGATGTAGGCCTGCTGGTCGGCGTCGACCTCGATGGAGCCGGTGAAGGAGCCGTTGGCGCCGAGTTCGAGGAGTTCGCCGCCCTTGACCTTGGCGATGTCGAGGTCCTTGGAGGCGACCGTCAGGAACACGCCGAGGTCAGCGACGTACGGCTTCGACCAGTCGTTGATGAACGTGGAGATCGCGCTGGTGTTGGCGACGGCCTGGTACGAGGCCGCGATTGACATGCCGGCGGTCTGGTTCTCCACGATGACGGCGCCCGGGACGATCAGCTCGTGGAAGCCGAACGGGACGGTCATGGTGACCTGGTTGTTGGCCGTGTCGAACGCCCCGTCGGTCCAGCCGATGTGGGGGCAGTTGGCGACGGGCGTGCCGAGGTACTCGGCGACGCAGTTGCCGCGGACCTGGAACGAGGCGCCCGCGTTGGTGACGTGGCCGGCCGGGTCGTCGGCGAGGGTGATGCTGGCGACGTTCGTCGACTTCGCCTGGAGCTGGAACGAGGCCTCGCCGATGAGGAAGGACCACGTGTAACGCACGCCCTCGGGCGGCGCGGGGGCGTGGAGGTTCTCGACCTGCCACGTGAACGTGATGCCGTCCGCGTCCTGGGAGATCATCGCGTCAGTGAGTCGGTGGCCGGTCTGGCTGGAGACGTTGGTCTCCGCGAAGTCCGTGACGAAGCCGTTGACGGACTCGACGCCCGGGGTGCCTGCGGCTGCGGTGCCGCTCACGGTCGTGACGCCGGCGACGGTCTTGCCCGTGGCGGAGACGGTCGGGGCGACGGGATCGCCGTCGGCGGCGACGGAGGTCAGGGCCAGCGCGGCGATGGCGGTGGCGGCGGCAAGGCGGCGAACGGTCTTCATGATTTCCCCTGGACGGTCAGCGGCCACGAAAAGCCGCGATGCCGAGACATTCCGTCTCGGCATCACGAACTCCTGCTGTCCCACGCGGGTCTGGCCCGCGGAGGTCAGCGAGGTCAGCTGCAGAACTTGGGCTTGCCGTTGCTCTGGGCGGGGCGCTTGGTGCAGGCCGGCGAGTCCGCCTTGGCCTTCGGGCCGCCGACCTCGGGGGAGAGGCGCACGATGAACAGGCCCTCGGAACCACCCGAGATCACGATGTTGCCGGACGGCAGGTAGGGGTAGTTGCCCCAGGTGCCCAGGAAGACCGGGCTGTCGTGGCTGGGGTAGGTGTCGAAGAACGCGATGGTCTCGAGGTCCGCGGTCTCGATGCCAGCAAGGTCCACGACACGCAGGCCGGTCGTGTAGTTGGACTGGTAGGCGAGGCCATCGAGGATGTAGTTGTTGTGGTCGATCGACGTGGTGCCGTGGTCGTACTCGCCGACCATCACCGGGTTGTCGAGGTCGGAGACGTCCGCGACGTAGGTCGTGGTGTTCTTGCCGGCGGACTCGTCGCCCTCGTCGTTGAACAGGATGTGGCGACCGTCCTCGGTCAACCAGCCCTGGTGGACGTAGTTGGCGTCGTCGTACGTGAAGCTGGAGATCTCGAAGATCGCGGTCTTCAGCGTCATGTCGATGATGAAGACGTGGTCCTCGTTGTACGCGAAGCAGATCTCGCGACCCGCGTAGTCAGCGTCCGGGCCCTCGTAGTTCACGCACTGGGCGTCGTGGGTGTAACCGTCGGTCGCGAAGCAGCCGCCGAAGACCGGGAAGGTCGGGTCGGAGATGTCCACAGCGTGCAGACCGCCGCGGCAGGGCTCAGCGGCGACCGTGGTGCCATAGGGCGTGCCGGCGGTGGTGCCGCCGATGGAGGTCAGCGCCCCGGCCAGGGTCCCGGCGCCGACGAGGTAGGCGTAGCCCGACTCCTCGTTGACGACGACGTTGTGGGCCGTGAGGTTGGCGCCGTAGATGCCGTCGGGGGAGAAGGTGCGGGCGTGGTCCTGATCAAGGCCCTCGAGGCGGGTCCAGTCGAAGGTGATCATGCCGTAGGGCGTGGCCTCGGCCGTGATGATGGCGAAGTTCTCGTACGACTTGACGTCGAACCAGACCATGTCCTGCGGGGTGTCCGAGGAGATCTTGCCGAGATACGCCGGGTTGTACGGGTCGGTCACGTTGAAGAAGGCGACGGCGTTGAACATGCCGACGGCGACGAACTCGCTGCCGGTCTCCGGGTTGGCCCAGCCCCAGACCTCGGACAGCTTGCGGGTGCCGCCCAGCGGGGCGTTGACGTGGTCACCGGCCTCCTCGTAGAACTCGCTCATCGGGACGAACGACAGCAGGTCGATGCCCTTGCAGGGGAAGACGTCGGCCTTGCCCTTCTTGCACTCGACGTCGACCAGGCGCTCGGTCGGGACCTCAGGGTCCGGGGCGGCGGCCGAGTACTTGTTCGCGTGCGTCCGGCTGTCCATGGTGGACGCGGGCGAGGTCGCGGCGACGACGGACGCGATCGCGGCGATGGTGGCCGGGATGGCGACGAGGCGCTTGGAGAGGCGCACGGTGATGCTCCGGAGGTTGGACGACTGGAGGGGATTGACTTCTCCAACGACCTTTCGATCCGGCGGTCACGTTCTCCTGCCCGGTCGGCCGTAGGGTGCGCGCGCCGGAGCACCGCGAGAGGCCGCCCGATGACCACCGTTTCTCCGGACGACGGCCTGGCCGTGGCCGCAGCGCTGGTCGGGGCGGCCCAGCGGATCCTGGTCCTGACCGGGGCGGGGATCTCGACGGAGTCCGGGATCAGCGACTACCGGGGGCCCGAGGGTGTCTGGACCCGGAAGCCCGGGGCGGAGCGCTTGTCGACGATCGGTCCGTACTCGACCGATCCGGAGGTGCGCCGCGAGGCCTGGCAGATGCGCATCGAACAGGCTGCCTGGCGGCGCGAACCCAACGCCGGACACCGGGCCATCGTCGAGTTGGAGGCGCAGGGCCGCCTGGATTTGCTGGTCACGCAGAACGTCGACGGTCTGCACGCCAAGGCCGGGACCTCTGCCGACCGTTTGGTGGAGATCCACGGGTCGCTGCGCAACACGCAGTGCCTCGACTGCGACGAACGACTGCCCATCGAGGAGACCATCGCGCGCGTCGAGGGTGGGATCCCGGATCCGCGGTGCCGGTGCAGCGGGGTCCTGAAGCCGACCGTCGTGTTCTTCGGCCAGGGTCTGGACGACCTCGACCTCGCCCGCGCCGTCCAGTCCTGCAAGCGAGCCGACCTGGTCCTGGCTGCCGGTACCTCGCTGCAGGTGCATCCGGTTGCCGCGCTGCCGGAGCTGGCGCTGGACCACGGGGCGCGGCTGATCATCGCAAACGCCGAACCGACCCCGTTGGACCATCGCGCGGACGCGGTGGTGCGGGGTCGGCTCGGGGTGGTCCTTCCGGCCTTGGTGGAGGCCGGCCGAACCGAGACGGTGGAGGGGCCGTCAGGCGGTTAGAGGTTGAGGGTGATTTCCTGGCCACCGAAGAGCGAGATGCCGGCCGGGCCGACCAGGATCGCAGCGAGGATGGCACCGATGCCGACGGCAAGGTGACCCTTGACCAGTTGCAGCACGCCGTAGATGGCCAGGGCGAGCGCGATGATGGACAGGATGGGGATCACGAGGGTTGTCTCCGGTCGGGGGTGGGACGAGGGAGCCATGCCCCTTCCGACCACCCGGCAGACCGCCGAGATCGAAGCGCTTTCACCCTGCCCAGGATCACTGGAAGGTGATGAAGACCGGCTGGGGTTCCAGCGCCAGGACCTGGGCCGGGTTCGCCATCGGGATGTCCTCGTCGTAGAAGTTCTTCCATCCGGCGAACATGCCCTGGGCCTGCGGTTGGCCGGCGTCGAACAGCGTCCCGTAGGTGCCGTACTTCGCCCCGAGGCTGCCCTGGCCGTCCATGTGCAGCACGACCAGGATCTCGTCGGGCGTCGTGATCTCGTCGCGGCCCTTGATCATCGACAGGTTGAACTGGTGCAGCACCAACATCTTCTGGGGCAGGTCGTTGTCCCGGACCAGTGCGGCGAGGTGGTCGACCACGGAGTTGACCTCGGCGCCGGTCACGGACCCGATCTGTCGCAGGTGCTTCTGGTCGGGCTTGAGCCGCCACTCGGGGTCAAGCGCCACACCGACGTGCGGCTGGACCAGGAACTCGTCGAGCGCCTTGACCTGGGTCAGGAAGTCGGTCCGCCCCGACTGCAGGTCGAGGATGACCTTGAAGTCCTCCTCGGCAGCGCGGTCCACCCACTCGCGGATGATGTCGTGGGAGATCCCGTAGGAGTAGTCGCCGTTCTCGGTCGCACTGGCGGACGCAACCGTCGCGATGATCTCGAAGGTCGGGACGACCGTCAGCGTGCCGTCGTCGTACGGGGCCGCGATCTTCCGGAGGCGGTCGACGGTGGCGTCGAGGTTCTGCTCGCCGAGGACGCCGAGCGCG
>CBDTZE010000046.1:0-10244 GCA_965364815.1 uncultured Nitriliruptoria bacterium
CGATCACCCGACCTGCCCTTCAAGCAGCATGAAATTCAAACCCGATGGTGTGCCCCCGGTTCCGTGGAGTCGCGTTCTTGGATTCCTGTCATGCTGCGGTTGTTTTTCGGGATCGAGTTTCGAACTCGATCGGGGTCATCATGCCGAGCGCGGAATGGCGCCGCTGGCGATTGTGGAAGATCTCGATGTAGCCGAAGATCGCGTTGGCCAACTCGATCCGGGTGTTCCATCGCTGGCGGTCCAGCAGTTCGACCTGCATGCGCGACCAGAACGACTCGATCATGGCGTTGTCGTAGCAATCGCCGATTGATCCCATCGAGGGAATCAGCCCAGAGTCCTTGGCCCGCTTGGTGAAGGCCCAAGACGCAAACTGAGTGCCCTGGTCGGAGTGGATGATCGTGCCGTCGGTCCTGCGACTGTCGATCGCCATCCCCAGCGCGTTGGTCACCAACGCCGCCGTGGGTGACGAGTCGATCGACCAGCCCACCACACGGCGGGAGAACACGTCCAGAACGACGGCGCAATAGACCTTGCCCTCCCGGGTGGGATGTTCGGTGATGTCGGTCACCCACAGCCGGTCCGGTTCGCTGCTGACGAATTGACGATCGACCAGATCGATCGCTGCTGACATGTTCGGGACGCGACGCCACTTGCGCCTGCCAGAGATCCCAGCAAGCCCCGCACGTGACATCAGCATCGCCACGGCGTTGCAGCCCACCTCGATCCCATGGCCCAATGTCAGCTCGGCGTGGACACGCCTGGAGCCGTAGACGCCACGCGAGTCAGTGTGAACCTGCGTGATCAGGTCGGTCAGCCACGCGTGGCGGATCGAGCGCTCCGATGGGGGCCGCACCAGCCAGGCGTAGTAGCCGCCCAGGCTCACGCCCAAGATCCGGCAGGCGGTCACGACAGGGTGGCCCTCGGCAGCGATCACCTCGATCGCTGCGAACCGGCTTTTGGGTCGCGGGTCTCCTTGAGCAACTCGACGGACTTCATCGCGATCGCGAGCTGCGTCTCAAGCTGCTTGATCCTCGCGTTCGCCGCGGTCAGCTCAGCCCGGTCTCTCGTGGACGACCCCGGTTCGACGCCGTCGTCGATCCGGAACTGGCGACGCCAGTGGTAGATCGATTGGGCCGAGATCCCCAGATCGTGAGCCACGTCCGTGACCGGCCGGCCGGCCTCGACGAGGTCGATGGCTCGGCGCCGGAACTCGTACGGATATCCCCTGCGTCCCATGTCTGCTCCTGTCGCTGGAGCATGACGAATCCATCAATCACTGTCCACGAAACGCGGGGCACACCAGAGCCTCCATCAAACCCAGTGCGGTTCAGAGTGCTTGGCCGACGAAGGCCGCATCGAGGACATCCGCGTTGTGGCCTCGTCGCTTTCATATCTGAGATCCCGGGGCCGCGCCCGCCGAGTTGGTCGGGCGCAGTGGACGAACGCCAAAAGCTTCTAACTCCCTGGCGCTCACTCACGGCGCGAGGCTGCCGGCTGTGGTTAATGGCCGTCCAGCAGCGGTAGCGGTGCGCTGCGTGGGGTGTCGCGAGCCATGCAACCAAGAGGCCGCGTCGGACGTCGAACCCAATGACAGGTAGAGGATGTGCAAAAGATTACGCCACAGGAGATTGACAAGATCGGTAGAGCAGGACAATAGTCGGCAGCGAATTGGGCAGGGGTACCCGTCCAAGTCATCCACAGAGTGACGTGCGCAATCAAGGAAGGAGTCCATCTTGGACCGAAAGAAGGGGTCCGCCGCTGAGCGTGCTCGGGCTCGAATGGTCAGGCAAGTCGCATTGGCGGTCGCATTCGTGCTGACGTCAGGCTGGCCGGCATCGGCTCACCACAGCCTGCACGACAACATGTACAAGACCGCCACGTACGGGCCGAACTGCTCGACCGGCACGTTCTGTCAGACCGACAACTCTGACCTGTCGATTTACAGCGAGTCGTCCGTGGGGGCGGCGCAGAAGACGACGATCAACAACATGCTGGCGGCTCAGTTTGCGCCAACGGATCTGGTCGTGTCATACCCGACAACGCCGGTCTACACCGGGTCCTACGAGACGGACATCATCTTCCAGGTCGGAACGTCCGTTCCGAGCGGATCTGACGGGATCACTTGGTGCGACGACGCGGTAACGACGACCAAGTGCGACCAGCACTACGTCCAGTTCCGATCCAACTCGGTCATCAACGCTGGCCTTGCCTGTCACGAAGCCGGGCACGCCATCGGGCTGACGCACGGAGCCGAAGCGTCACCCACCCTGTCCCAGACGTACTCAACTCTGGAGTGCATGGCATCTCCCGTCGCAGCGGGTGAACCCTTGGGCAGCCACAACGCCTACTGGGTCAACATCACCTACTGAAAGGTGCGAACGCCATGGACACAACTGCACGAGTCATGCCACTCACTCGACGTGTCGTCGCTGCCGTAGTCGCATTGGCCGCGGTGGTCACCGTTGTCGCGGCAGCATGGAGTCGTTCGTCCGCAGTCGTGGAGCTCCCGCTGACCCGAATCCAATCAGCCGCGTCTTTCCCGCACGAAACGTTGAGCGACTGGATCTCCTTCGCTACCCACGTAGTAGTTATCGAAGTCACCGCGGAAGCGGAGGTGCCGGTCAGCGAACCAACCAAGTCGCGCGGAGAGGGCTACGTCGGCCGGTCGGTCACACTGCAACCACAGACGGTCCTGTGGGAGTCTCGGGACGGAGTGGCACTGCCGTCCGACATCGAACTCTTGGCTACCGGCTGGGTTCTGCGGCAGGGCCAGCGATACCCGGCAGCCAGCGGCCACGGCCTGCGTCTTGAGGTCGGCCAGCGCTACCTGGTGCCTCTGACCCTGAGGGAGGGCGAGTGGTCGCTGCTCTCGCCCGAAGCTGTCTTCGCCGTCGACAGCGACGGAGTTGTACATCCCCCGCAGGTAGCCGGCGAGGATGACGGAACAGCGGCTTGGGCCCTGCACGGCGGCGATCTCGCCCACGCCGGCAAGGAACTCGAAGGCGCCCGCATCGACCCGGACGCGGTCAAGTACATGGACCGTCCGCCGTATGAGCGAGGACGAGCAGTGATCGAGGACAGAGCGCGACGTCAGGGTTCCTCCAACTGACGTCGCGTGTCAGCGGGGCCTTCCCGGTGCCAACATCACCAATGGTGGGCCCCGGGGGCATGGTTTGGGGGAGGGGTCTTCCGAAGTTCACGTGGTTGACGGTGTGTGGGCGGGCCAAGAGATTCTGCCCATGCGCCCCCCTGTAGCTGCACGCTGATGGCCGTCGGTTCTGTGCCAACTGACGGTCAGCAGAACTGCCCGCTGTGGCCGGAGCTGACCGGCTCGTTGCGGGCCGCTGCCGAGCTGTCGGGGTGTTCTCATCACACGGTCCGGGACTACGTCGACCCACGTTGTGTCAGACGCCACGTGAGGTGAGTACCGCGGGCGTGTAGAGCGACAGGGTCGGCGAGGATGAGGGCCGGGGGTTGCCCGGGGGCTGGGCGGGCGGCATGGTCTGGGTGTCCGTAAACGTGCGAGACCCTGCCGACGCGCGGCGAGAGCCTCCATCGTCCAGCTCGCCGTGCCTCGGTCGAGGTCGCTCAGGCTGTCCCACCAGTGAAGGATTGTCATCAGGCCATCGTCCATCGCGCCCCCTGGAGAATGGCCATCGTGCCGAGCGCCGCGCTCGCGACGTGGCCCGATCTGAAAGCTGTGGATGGAGCGGCGATCAGACGACATCGGTCATCGGCCGAACGGGCCGACCCAGGAGTTGGTCGAGCTTGGCCGTGGGCACCAGCAGCCGCCGTCCGACGCGGATGCTTGGGAGTTGGCCGGTGGCGACGGCTCGGTAGGCGGCGCTTCGGGAGATGCCCACGATTCGGGCCGCCTCTTCGACGGTCATCGTGGCGCGTGTGTGCTGGTCGAGCATTGACGGATCCTTCGTTCCTACAGGGAGTCCACAGTTGGGGAGGCCCTGTGTGACGCGTGCTGTGTGACCGCACAGTCCGGCCCCGGAAGTCAGGACCGAATGCACCGGCCAGCGTCACTCCGTGTCGACGGCACTTCGCCCGAGGAGCGCTTCGAGTTTGGCCGTGGGCACGAGCAGCCGGCGACCGAGCCGGATGGTCGGTAGTTGGCCGGCGGCGACGGCTCGGTAGGCGGCCGAGCGGGAGATGCCCAGGAGGGCCGCGGCCTCCTCGACGGTCATCGTCGCCCGAACGGTGTCTGTCTGGATCATGGTCATCGTGCTTCCTTGGTCGGGAGGAAGTCCGTCCGGCCTTTGCGGCGATGTGACGCGCGCGGCATCAGCGCACACCGACCGGAACAGTCCTCACTCATATAGGGGGCGTTTCGACCCAAAACGTGACAGGACCGATTCGAGAAAGATCGCCGTGACGACCTCGACGTCCGAGCCCCGCACACCCAGACCCGTCACCGAAACTTTCTTGCGCCCCCGATTCCAGGGACCCTCCGGAACCCCACGAAACCCACCGACACCCACCAACACAGAAACCGCCCCAAACCCTCCGAAAACGACCTCTAGCACCCGATTCGGCCGCTGGACAAGCGTCACCTGGCCTGCCACCTTCAACCCTGCATGACCTCAAAGACTGGCACTGGAAGTGCTGGCCGCACGGAAAGGCTGGGGATGCTGAACATTGGCCGGATGGGTCCGGGCTCGCACGACTACTACCTCAACGAGGTCGCAGCCGGGCTCGAGGACTACTACCTCGGCCGCGGTGAAGCCCCGGGCCGGTGGCTCGGCCACGGCCTCGACGATGTCGGCCTCGAAGCCGGGTCGCTCGTCAGCCGCGAGCAGCTGCAGGCCGTGCTCGCCGGCCAGCACCCGGACTCGGGTGAGCAGCTGGCCAGGCATCCGGCCCGGCAAGTCCCGGGTTTCGATCTGACGTTCCGGGCCCCGAAGTCGGTGTCGATGGTGTGGGCCCTGGCCGACACCCCAACCGCCACCGCCGTGCAACGCGCCCACGACGACGCCGTCGATGCTGCCATCGGCTACCTGCAGCGTGAAGCGGGCCGGTCCCGTCGAGGAGCCCAAGGCGTCGAGCAGGTCGACATCGACGGGTTCATCTCGGCTGCGTTCCGCCACCGGACCTCCCGGGCTGGTGACCCGTTGCTGCACACGCACGTGCTGACCGCGAACCTCGCCCGCACGACGGACGATGGGGTGTGGCGCACGCTGGACTCCCGGCTGCTGTTCACCCATGCCCGCACCGCCGGGTTCCTCTACCAGGCCCACCTGCGTGATGCGCTGACACGCGAGCTTGGAGTGGGGTGGCAGCCGATCGTCAACGGCACGGCGGACATCGTCGGAGTCGAACGCAGCTGGATCGACGTGTTCTCCAAGCGGCAGCAGGCCATCGTCAAGCTCATGGCCGAACGGGGCGAAGACTCCGCCCGTGCGGCCCAAGTCGCGACCCTCGCGACCCGGCAGGCCAAAGGTGATCCGGTCGACGAACCCACCCTGCGACAGGCCTGGAAGAACGAAGCACGTGACGCTGGGATCCCCGACGGCTGGACCGACCGTGTCATCGGCGTCGACCAGCAACGACCCGTGCGGATCACCGATCTTGCCGCACGGGTCACCGCAGCGGACGGCCTGACCGAACATGCCTCAACGTTCACCCGACGTGACGCCGTCCGGGCGATCGCCGAGGCCCTGCCGCAGGGCGCGACGGTCGAGCAAGTCGAACACCTGACCGACCACATCCTCAACACGCAGCTCGACTCCGGAGCAGTCGTCCGCCTCGGCGGCACCCGCGGCCACCTCACCGCCGTGATCCGCCGCGGTGACGGGGTCACCGTCGATGCCGAGGGCGGGGCAGCCCGGTTCACCACGGCCGAGCTGATGGCGATCGAGGGCCAGGCAATCGGCGCGGCCACCACCGCCACTAGCCAGACGGTCGTGCCTGAGCTCGCCATCCGCCGTGCCCTTGCCGCGTCACCGTCGCTGTCGCACGAGCAGGCGACAATGGTCCGCCGGCTCGCTGCCTCGGGCGCGGGCGTGGAGGTTGTGGTCGGCAAGGCCGGGACCGGCAAGACCTACGCCCTGAACGTCGCCCGAAAAGCGTGGGAGCAGGCCGGGTTCACCGTCACCGGCACCGCCCTCGCGGCACGAGCTGCGACCGAACTCGAAGACTCCGCCGGCATCCGATCCACCACCCTCGCACGGCTCCTGACCCAGCTCGACGCGCAGGAGCACGGCGGGCCGGGTCCGTGGCGGCCGGGACGGCATGTACTGGTCGTGGATGAGGCCGGGATGATCGGAACACGACAACTCGCCACGCTGCTTGCGCATGCCCAACAGCGCCGGGTCAAGGTGGTGCTGGTCGGTGATCCCCATCAGCTGCCCGAGATCAACGCCGGTGGTCTGTTCCGCGCCCTCGCCACCCGACTGCCGGCCGTTGAGTTGCATGACAATCGGCGGCAGCACGAACCTTGGGAACGTGACGCGCTCGACCAGCTCCGAGACGGCAACGTGCCCGACGCGATCGCGGCCTACCAGGCCCACGGGCGGATCCATGCGGCCGACACCGCCGACGGCGCCCGCGAACAGCTCGTGTCCGACTGGTGGCAAGCGTTTCGCGACGAGCCTGGACGGGCGGTGATGATCGGGTTGCGGCGCGCCGAGGTTGACGATCTCAACCGCCGTGCCCGTGAACACCTCACCGCGGCAGGCTCGTTGACCGGCCCGACGCACTGGACTGACGCGGACGCGCCGTTGCAGGCAGGAGACCGGATCGTCTGCCTCCGCAACGACCGGCAGCTCGACGTCGTCAACGGGCTGCAGGCCGACGTCACCGGCATCGAACGCGACGGGCTGCACATCGCCACCGACGACGGCCGCCACCTGGCCCTGGACTGGGAGTACGTCCAGAAGCACGTCACCCACGGCTACGCGATCACCGGCCACAAGGCCCAAGGCCTCACCGTCGACCACACGTTCGTGTACGGCTCCGACACCCTCTACCGAGAATGGGGCTACGTCGCACTGTCCCGCGGCCGCCAGTCCAACCGGCTGTACCTGCACGACCTCGACGACCTCCTCGACGGCGGCCCGCACACCCGCGAACAGCACGACCCGATCGTCCGGGCCGCCCGCCAGCTCGAACGGAGCCAAGCCGAACCGCCGCTGACCGACACCCCAGGCGCACGACTACGTGAAGCGGACGCGTTCCTGCGCACCCCGCAGGTCCGGGCCCGACGTGAGATGCACACCCGCCGGAACCAGCTGGTCAGCGACTTGAACTGGGCCCGCACCCTCCACCAACGCGCGGCCGAGGCGGTCGTCGGCAGCAGGCCCGGGATCACCCGCCGTGCCCGAAACGAGCACGCCCAACTTCAGGACAAGGTCGCCGCCACAAGCGACCAGGCCGCGCAGCTTGCCGACCAGCTCGACCGCCTCGACCTACAACTCGCTGAGCTGCCGACAGTCGGGACCATCAAGGCGGCGCAGGACGCAGTCCGCCAGGCTTTCCACGACATCCGCCAGCTCGCCGACCGCCGCGTGTCCGTCGCGATGCACTCGCCGCCGCAGTACCTCACCGTCATCCTGGGCGCGGTCCCGGACGGGCGAGCCGACCGGGAAAGATGGCGACAAGCAGCCGGTCACATCGAACGCCACCGCGCCCAATGGGACATCACGAACCCGCTCGTTGCCCTCGGAGCCGCAACCACGGACGCCGACCATGCCCGGGCGGCGCAGTCCGTGCAGCAGGAGGTGGACCGACTCCTGCGACCGCGCGACCGGAACCTCAGTCGAAGCCGGAGTTTGACGCGATGAGTCGACCTGTGGATAGAGAACTTGCGTCGAGGAGCGAGTCGACGCACCGTGAACACGAACGCAACAACCGATCGAAGGACGCGCCATGAGCCGAGGTCATGTCCGTAAGCGTGGCGGGACCTGGTCGATTGTCTACGACGAGCGCTCCGACCCGCGGTCAGGAGAACGACGACAACGTGAGCGCGGCGGCTTCGAGAGCAAGCCCGCGGCCGAGGCAGGCCTGGTCGAGGCCTTGGCTGCCATCCGAGCCGGCAAGTACGCGTCGCCTTCCGACGTGACTGTCCACCAGTTCCTCACGGACTGGATGGACCAGAAGGCCGAGGACGATCTCAAGCCCACGACAGCCCACTCCTACCGCACCAAGATCGAACGCCACCTCATCCCGCGCCTTGGCGACCTACGCATCCAGCACCTCGATGTAGTGACCATCCAGGAGGCGCTGCGCGACATTCACCGGCATGGGGGACGTCAAGGCGCTGCGCTGTCCCTGCGAACGGTCCGCTACTGCCGAGGCGTTCTGCGTCAGGCCCTTGACGAGGCCATCGTTCTCGGCCTCATCCGAGAGAACCCGGCCAGGCTGGCGAAGGTCGCGTCGCGGGAACGACCCGAGTGGAAGCCGCGGAACCAGCCGAAGGACCCTTGGACGATCCAGGAAGCCAAGACCTTCCTCGATGCAACCTCGGCTGATCGCTTCGCGACCCTCTGGAGGCTCTACCTCACGACGGGGCTCCGACGCGGCGAGGCCTTGGCCCTGCGATGGTCGGACGTCGACTTGGAACATGGCCGACTGTCGGTCAGCAAGAACCGCACCGTGGCCAAGGACGACCAACGACGACGACTGGTCTACGAGGACACCCCGAAGTCCGACAAGTCGCGGCGCAACGTCAACTTCGGCCCCTCGGTCATCGCCGCTCTGCGCAAGCATCGGGCAACCCAGGCCGAGTTGCGGCTCGCTCTGGCCGTCGTCTGGGTCGACGAGGATCGTGTGTTCGCCGACCACGACGGGAGCGGACTCGACCCCGACTACGTGTCCAACGTGTTCCGCAAGACGTGCGAGCACATCGGCGTCCGCCCGATCCGCCTGCACGACCTTCGACACCTTTGCGCCACGCGAATGCTCGAGGCTGGAACGCCCGTCGAGGTCGTCTCGAACCTCCTGGGACACGCTCGCACGTCCGTCACGCTCGACATGTACGTGCACGTCGAGGACGAGCGCCAGCGCGCCGCCGTCGACAGCTTCGACGCCCTGTTTGACACCGGCCTTTGAGGCGATGTTGGCAAAATGTTGGCAGATGGCCCCATCGGGCCGCCAAACCAGAACCGCCCCGGTCAGCGTTTGCGCTGGTCAGAGGCGGTTTTGGTCTGGAGGCGGGGATCGGAATCGAACCGACGATGGAGGATTTGCAGTCCTCTGCCTTACCACTTGGCCACCCCGCCGGGGGTGCGCGCCCCGTGAGGGGTGCGGCGCGAAACGTAGCGCTGTGGCCATCAGGCCCCGTCGCGCTCCCGTTTGGCTGCGGCGAGCGCACCCGTGACCAGGCCAGCCCAGCCAGCGGCGGCCGCCCACTGCCACCTCGACCAGACCTTGCCGGTGCGTAGGGGGTCCTTGGAGGCGAACCGCCCTGACCGGGTGACGCCCGTGCCGATGTACTCGGTCGAGGAAAGACGGGGCGCTCGGCCGTCGACGGGTTCGCGCCACGTCGGCACCTCGACGGTGCCGCGGCGCAGGTTGCGGACCTGGCGTTTGTGGCTCATCCCTCGTCCTCGGGTTCGACGATGTCGATCCGGCCCTCGACGAGGGCGTCGCGGAACCGGTGGTAGGTCGTGAGGCGGCGCGGGTTGGCGCCGGGCACGTCGATGCGTTCGCCGTTGACCAACGCCTGCAGCTGCTTGGGGTCGAGGTCGGCGAACTCCGGGAAGTGCTCGACCATGGAGTCGGGCTCGATCTGGGCGAGGCCGAACGAGCGCACGCCGGGGGTGTCGACCAGCCAGGCGTCGAGGTCTTCGATGTGGTTGGCGCGGGCGGCGACGGTCGTGTGGCGTCCGCCCCGACGGCCGATGGCCGCGACGGCGCGGTCGACGCCGGGGACGAGCTCGTTGAACAGCGAGGTCTTGCCGACACCGGAGTGGCCGGCGAAGGCCGACCACTTGCCGACCAACAGCTCGCGCAGGTCGTCGAGGCCCTCGGACTCCGTGGCCGAGGTGCGGACCAACGGATAGCCCAGAGGCTCGTAGATCGCGGCGAGGGCGTCGACGGCGGCACCACCGTCGTCGACGAGGTCCATCTTGTTCACGCAGACGATGCCCTTGAGCCCACCGGCGGAAGCGGCGACCAGCACGCGGTCGAGGAAGCCGACGCCACCCTCCAACCACTCGGCGGTCAGCACGACGACGATCTGATCGGCGTTGGCGACGACGGTGCGTTCCTCGTCGACCGCGTCGTCGGCGGTGCGG
>CBDTZE010000047.1:0-10194 GCA_965364815.1 uncultured Nitriliruptoria bacterium
GCCTCGGAGTGCTCCGGGTCGGCCACGACCTGGACGAGTCTAGCGCGGTCACGCAGGTCGAGGAAGGCCACGCCACCGTGGTCGCGTCGCGTGTCGACCCAGCCAGCCAACGTGACGGTCTCGCCGACGTCAGCAACCGAAAGTGAGCCGCAGGCGTGGCTGCGCATGGAGCCGAAAGCGCTCAGGGACATGACAGAATCCTTCAGGCCTGGAGGCGACCACGCACGTGGTCGACCAGTTCGTCGAGGGAGATGGTGGACTGCTCGCCGACCGCGAGGTCCTTCACACTGACCGTACCGGCGGCTCTTTCGTCGCCACCCCGCACGAGGGCGAGCCGCGCGCCCCGCCGGTCGGCCTGCTTGAACTGCTTGCCGAGCTTGCCCGGACGACCGACCCAGAGGTCGGTCGAGATGCCGGCACCGCGAAGCCGGGAGGCAACGTCCAGCGCGTCCGCGGTCCCGTCCTCGTCGAACACCGTGACGAAGACCGCCGGGCCCGCAGCACCGAGGTCGCCGGACTCCTCCAGCACCAGCAGCAGCCGTTCGATGCCGATCGAGAAGCCGGTGGCCGGGATGTCCTGGCCGGAGAACATCCCAACCAGTCCGTCGTACCGGCCGCCGCCGCCGATCGACGACCCCAGGCCCTCGTGGCGGACCTCGAAGATCGGGCCGGTGTAGTAGCCCAGGCCGCGAGCCAGTTCGGGGTGGAACGTTGCGGTGCCGCCGGTCAGGTGCGGCTGCACCAACGACAGCACCGTGTCCACCTCGTGCAGCCCCTCGCGCCCACGCTCCGACTGTTCCAGCCGGGCACGCACGCGGTCGTTGAAGTCGTCCGCGACCAGGTCCGCGACCAGTGCCTCGACGGCGTCCGGGGCGATGCCTCGTCCGCCCAGTTCCTTGCCAACGCCGTCCGCCCCGACCTTGTCGAGCTTGTCGACGGCGACGAGCGTTGCTTCCTCGAGTTCCGCGGGAACGCCGTAACTGGCGACCAGTGCTCGCAGCGCCTTGCGCGAGTTGACCTGGATCTCCCAGCCCGTGAGCCCGAGCCCCGTGTAGACCTCGCCGGCGGCCAGGAGAGGCTCGGCGTCGGCCACCAGCGAGTCGGATCCGATGGTGTCGACATCGCACTGATAGAACTCGCGGAAGCGACCGCGTTGCGCCCGCTCGGCTCGCCAGACGGGCGCGATGGCGTAGCGCTTGAACGGCATCGGGAGTTGGCCGGCGTTGGCCGCGACGAAGCGCGCCATCGGCACGGTCAGGTCGTACCGCAGCGCCAGGTCGGCCTCACCGGTCTCCTCACCCTCGCCCCGCTTGAGGATCTTGAAGATGAGGTTCTCGGCCTCGTCACCCATCTTCCCCTGCAGCACCTCGAGGCGCTCGAAGGCGGGGGTGTCCATCGGCGAGAACCCGTACCGCTCGTAGACCTCACGGATCAGCCCGAACGCGTGTTGGCGCCGGGCCATCGCGTCGGGGAGGAAGTCGCGGGTACCCGAGGGCGGGTTGGCATCGATCGTGGCCACGGCGGGCTCCTGAGAAAATGGGAAGTCTGGGTCGGTCCTGGTCAGGCCCACCAACGCCGATCAGGCGTTGCGAGCCGCCTCATGCAGGAACGGATTGGTGGCGCGCTCGCGGCCGACCGTCGTGTCCGGTCCATGGCCCGACAGGATCAGCGTGTCGTCCTGGAGCGCGAGGACCGTCCGCTTCAGCGAGGTGAACATGTCCGCCATGCTCCCACGGGGAAAGTCCGTGCGGCCGATGGAGCCAGCGAACACGAGGTCGCCAGAGAAGAGGACGTCCTCGGGTGCATCGTCGACTCCCCCGATGGCGAAGTCGATCGACGCACCGGCCAGGTCACGACCCAGGAAGGTGACGTGCCCGGGCGTGTGGCCGGGGTTGTGCTCGACGTCGAATCGGATGCCCGCGAACTCGACGGACTGGCCGTGCTTGACGTCGACGAGTCGTTCGTCCTGCGGCTTCCACTCCAGACCGAACTGCTCCTGGAGCGCCTCGATCGGGGTGCCCTCACCGAAGCCCGCAACCGGGTTGTCCCACAGCCAGCGGTCGCCGGGGTGCAGCAGCACCGGGACGTCCAACTCGCGGGCCAGGTCAGGTACCGCCCAGAAGTGGTCAAGGTGGCCGTGCGTGACGAGGATCGCCTTGCACTCCGCACCCGTCTGCTCGAGGATGCGTGGCGCGGCCTCCGCCCCACCTTCGCCCGGGTCGATGATCACGCACTCGCGCCGGTCGTGGTCACCGACGACGAAGCAGTTGGTCTGCCAGCGGCCGAGGGGCACGCCGACGACGAACCGGTCAGTCACGGGGTCCTCGTTGGTCGGTGCGCAGAACCGTAGCGGCGCTCCATCACGAGTCAGTCCTCTTCAACCGCCAGCGGTCCCGTGTCCCCGAGCGCGCTCTCCAGCGCCGCGTCGACGATGGCCGTGTCGTCCTCGGTGCCACCCTGCGGTGTGACCCGGTACGCGTCATAGACGCCGTCGACGGTGCGCATGGACCGCAGGACGTAGTCGAGGTGTTCAGGGTCACCCATCTCGAAGCTGAAGCGCAGCACGGCGACACGGTCGCGTCGCGTGGTGACCTGGGCCGAGGTGATGGACACGCGCAGATCGCCGAGGACCGAGGTGATGTCGCGCAGCAGGTGATGACGGTCGAAGGCCTCGACCTGCGTCCAGACCTCGTACGCCTTCGCTGCTCGTTCACCGGTCCAGTCGACGACCAGGATCCGCTCCGGCTGCTGCCGCGCGAGGTCCGCCATGTTGGTGCAGTCCCGGCGGTGGACCGAGACGCCTCGGCCGCGGGTCACGAAGCCGGCGATCTGGTCTCCGGGCACGGGCGCGCAGCAGGACGCGATCGCGACCATCATCGCCTTGTCGCCCTCGATGCTGACACCCGATCCGGATCCCGGACGGATGCGGAGCGGGGCAGAACGAATGCCGGCGAGGACGTCGCCGTCCTCTGCGGGTTCGTCGTCGTCGACGACCTTGGTGAGAATCGCCCGCGCGACGACGGGCCCCTTGACGTGACCTTCGCCGACCGCACGCAGCAGGTCGTCCACGGAGGTGTAGGACAGCTCAGCGGCGACCTCGGCGAGTTCGCCCGATGCCGCGACACGGCCCAGCGACAGCCCTTCCTTGCGAAGGGCTCGCATGATCGACTCGCGACCACGCTCATGCGCGTCCTCGCGCCGTTCCTTGTTGAAGTACGCCCGGATCTTGGAACGGGCGCGCTGCGACGCAGCGATCTTGAGCCAGTCGCGCGACGGACCGGCGTCTTCGGCCTTCGAGGTCATGACCTCGACCGTCACGCCGTTCGCAAGTCGGTGGTCCAGTGGAACCAGGCGACCGTTGACCCGCGCCCCGATGCAGCGGTGGCCGACATCGGTGTGGATGGAGTACGCGAAGTCGATCGGCGTGGCGTTCTTCGACAGCGCGATCACGTCGCCGTTCGGCGTGAAGACGAACACCTCGTCCTGATAGAGGTCGATCTTCAGCGCGTCGAGGTACTCCGACGGGTCGTCGAGATCGGTGTCCTGCTGCCACTCCGCGAGCCGCTGGACCCAGTCGAGCTCGCTGGCCCCGCCCTCGCGCCCACGGTGCTCTTCCTTGTAGACCCAGTGCGCCGCGACACCGAACTCGGCGGTCTGGTGCATCTCGAAGGTGCGGATCTGGATCTCGAGCGGTCGCCCTTCCGAGCCCACCACCGACGTGTGCAGCGATTGGTAGAAGTTCGACTTCGGCATCGCGATGTAGTCCTTGAAACGCCCCTGGATGGGACGCCAGCTGGAGTGCACCTGGCCGAGGACGGCGTAACAGTCGCGGACAGTCTCCACGAGAACCCGGATGCCGATGAGGTCGTGGATCTCGTCGAACTCCTTGCCGCGCAGCACCATCTTCTCGTAGATGGAGTAGTAGTGCTTCGGGCGGCCGGCGACGTCGGCCCGCACACGGACTTCCCGGCACCGGAGCTGCAGGTCAGCGACGACCTTCTGGATGTAGGCGTCGCGCTCCGGGGTGCGCTCCTCCACCATCGCCACGATCTCTTCGTAGCGCTTGGGGTGCAGGGTCGCGAAACCGAGGTCCTCGAGCTGGAGCTTGAGGTGCTGCATACCGAGGCGGTGCGCCAGCGGTGCATAGATGTCCAGGGTCTCCTGGGCCTTCTGCTTCTGCTTCTCGCGAGGCATTGCCCCCAGCGTCTCCATGTTGTGGAGTCGGTCGGCGAGCTTGATGACCAGGACGCGGATGTCCTTGGCCATCGCGAGGATCATCTTGCGAAGGGTCTCGGCCTGCTGGTGCTGCTTCGAGCCGACGTCGATCTGGTCGAGCTTGGTGACGCCGTCCACCAGGACCGCGACCTCCTCGCCGAAGTGCTCCCGGATCTCGTCACGGGTGACGTCGGTGTCCTCGACGACGTCGTGCAGCAGCGACGCCACGATGGTCGAGGTGTCCAGGCCCAAGTCCGCCAACTTGGTCGCAACGGCGACCGGGTGGGTGATGTAGGCCTCGCCGGACTTGCGGTACTGGCCGTCGTGCGCCGACTCCGCATAGAGGTACGCGCGCACGACCTCTCGGAGGTCCACCTTCGGGCTGGACACGCGAATCCGCGCAGCGAGACCTTGCAACTCCAGCGGCACACCCTGCGAACCGATTGGCAGGCGCGCAAGGACGCTGCGCACGCCGGAGGGACGGGGCGGCGGGCTGACGTGCCGCGGCTCACGTCCCTGGTCCGTTGCCAGTTGGTGTTCTCCTGGAAGAGTCGACGTCCCAAACGTACAGAGCCCGACCGGCGAGGTCGGGCTCTGTGACGCAGACGTGGCTCGATCAGCGCTTCTTGCGCTTCTTCTTGCCCTGCCCACGGACGTACTCGGTCGTGACGGGCGCCGCCTCCGCGGCGACCGAGGAGGTCGTCACGACCTCCTCGCCGGTGGTCTCGGCGAGACGCTTGGCCTTGGCGACCAACTTCTCCATCTCCGGGTCCCGCTCCTTCATCCACGCGTACATCGGGACGGCGACGAAGATGGACGAGTAGGCGCCAAGGCCCATGCCCAGGAACAGCGCCAGGGCCAGGTCCGAAAGGGTCTGTGCACCCAGCAGCTGCGACCCGATGAGGAGCAGGGAGCCGACCGGCAGCAGTGAGGTCATCGTCGTGTTGATCGAGCGCCACAGGACCTCGTTGAGCGACGTGTTGACGCTGCCACCCAACGTGCGGTGGCCCAGTTCCCCCAACTTCGGCCGGTTCTCCTGCACGCGGTCGAAGACGACGACCGAGTCGTACAGGGAGTAACCCAGGATGGTCAGGATCGCGATCACCGTGGACGGGCTCACCGTGAAACCGGCCAGCGAGTAGATGCCGACCGTGATGAACACGTCGTGCACCAGGGCCACGATGGACGCAACCGCCATCAGCGGTTCAAGCCGGAAGGAGATGTAGGCGACCACGACGATCAGGAAGACGATGAGCGCCCGGATCGCCTGCGAGGAGATCCGGCGACCCCACGATGGCCCAACAGTCGTGAAGTTGATCTGCTCCGACCCGGTGACCTCGGCGAGTGCCTCGGTCACGGCCGCGAGCTCGTCGGAGCCCGGGGGCAGCTCGGCCGTCTGGACGATGGCACCGACCGCCTGGTCGCCTTCGAGTCGGATCTGCGCGCTGACGTCCACCGCGCCGGCGTCGGCCGCGGCGTCGGTCAGGTCCTGGGCGGTGAGCCCGGGGGTGGTGACGCCGTCCACGACGAACGATGAACCACCGATGAAGTCGATCGAGAGGTTCAGCCCGTTGATCAGGAGCGCGAGCGTGCTGACGAGCAGGAGGATGGCCGAGACCATGCCCCCGCGGCGTCGGTTGCTGATGAAGTCATGGTGCTTCTTCATGATGCAGCCTTTCCGGTCACCTTGCGGCCACGGATCGGGGCGACCGCTCCGACACGCAGGCTCTTGCGGGTGATCAGCTTGCGCTGGCCCATCAGGCGGATCATCGGACGCGTGTAGAGCCACAGGATGATGAGGTCGAGGATCGTCGCGAGGCCCAGCGTGAGGGCGAAGCCTCGGACGGGGCCGACGGCCAGGAAGTACAGGATGACCGACGCCGCGAACGTCACCGTGTTGCCGGCGAGGTTGGTGCGGAAGGCCGAGTCGAACGCCTTCATGACGGCGGTGCGAACGGTCTTGCCCTCGCTGACCTCGTCACGGACGCGCTCGAAGTAGAGGATCGAGGAGTCCGCCGTGATGCCGATGGACACGATCATGCCGGCGATGCCGGCCAGCGTCAGGCTGAATCCCACCTCCCCCAACAGCGTGATGACGGTCAGGAGGTAGACGCCGAACGTGAAGAGCCCGAAGATCGCGACGGCACCCATCCAGCGGTAGAAGCCGATCAGGTAGAGCGCGACGAGGATCATGCCGATGAGCCCGGCCAGCAGGCCCGAACGCAGCGACTCAGAACCGAGCGTCGGCGAGACGGTCTCGAAGGTCGAGGGGGCCAACGTGATCGGCAGTGCACCGGTCTTGAGAACCAGCGCGAGGTTCTGCGCCTGGTCGATCTGCTCGTCCTGGGAGTCGCCGCCGACCGTGATGGACGCGGAGCCACCGGCGATGCCGATGCCACAGGCGACACCGGGGTTCATCCCCGGGGAGGACTGGACCACGCCGTCGAGGACGATCGCCAGTTGGTCGTTCTGCCCCTGGTCACGCAGGCAGGCGAGTTCGCCGGTGACGCGGGCGAACTCCGTCGCGCCCTGGCTGTCGAGGTCGAGCGTGACGGCCCACTGGGCCCCGCCCAACTCGGCACGTGCACCCTCGACGGCGTCACCGCCGAGTTCCTTGCCGCCGAGCAGGTACTTCGTCGCCGGGACGGGCTCGGAGCCATCGAGTGCTGTGTCGTCCGACGGCCCGCAGGCAACGCCGCCCTCGGCTTCCGTCAGCGGCGGCAGCTCCGCGCAGGGTGGCGTGGAGCCGTAGAGCTCCGCCGACAGGATCGGGTCGAAGACCGCCTGCACCTTGTGGAAGGTGAGCTCGGCCGTGGTGCCGATGATCTCCTGGGCGCGGTCGGCGTCCTCGAGACCGGGCAGCTGGACCAGCACGTCGTCTCCCTGGCGGGAGATCTCCGGTTCGGCCACGCCGAGGGAGTCGACACGCTCGCGGATGACCGCGATGGTCTCGTCGAGGATCTCGTCGAAGTCCTCGGGGCGTTCCCCTTCGATGACGGGCGAGTAGATGGCGCTGATGCCACCGCGAAGGTCGAGGCCGAGCTGCGGACCGGTGGAGGTCAGCAGGTAGGCGAGGCCAAGTGCGGTCAGGATCAGCGACGCCACCAGCGAGGTGACGAGGCGACTGTTCTTCAAGGGCAGGCTCCGTTGGGAAACGGTCAGGCGGGTGGGTGGCGTCAGCCGAGGACGACGCCGTTGGCCGAGATGTGGAACTCGCACCCGAGGGTGCGAGCGGCTCGGCGGCACATGGTCATGCGCTCGAGGAAGATCTCGAAGTATTCGACGACGGTCGAGCGGTCCGTGTCCAGCTCGAGCTCCAGCGTGATCGTCGCCTTGTCGGCGTCGACCCGCAGGAAGGAGTGCGTGACGGCGTCGTTGACGCGGTCATGGATGTCGATCGAGGTGTCGGCGCCCTTGCGGACCCGGCTGCGGTGCACGTCGGCCTTGTCGGCGAGGATGACGGCGGCACCGACGGGGCCGATGGCCGAGCCGTACTGCTCCTCGTGGTTGCCGACGGCCGACAGGACCAAGCCGATACGGGCGGGGTCGACGTCCAGGCGACGCAGTGCGTCGTAGGCGATCCATGCCGAGGACAGGCCGTGGTTTGCGCGGGAGACGACGTTGCCGACATCGTGGAGGTAGCCGCCGATCGCAGCCAACTCACAGAGGTCCTTCTCCGCGCCGAGGTGGTGCAGCACGTTGTAGGCGATGCGCCCCACGAGGTTGGCGTGACGGAAGCCGTGCTCCGTAAATCCGAGCTGCCCGAGGAACTCGTCGGCGAGCTTGATGAAGCTGGAGATGACCTGGTCGTCCTGGAGCTTGCCCAGCACGCCCGGCGTGATCCCCGTGCGCAGTTCGGCGTCGCGCGCCATGATCGCGCCCTCGGCGACGGCCTGGTCCGGGTCGATGGCTCGCAGGAGTGCCTGGTCGCCCGAGGCACGGATGATCTCGGCCGGCCGGCTCTTGGAGGCATCGCCCTCGGCGGCTCCGAACGACGGCTTGATCCGCTCGGCGTACTCCTTTTCGGAGTCGTCGGGCTCGTGGGCTCTGGGCGCGCCACCGATCACCTCGGCGTCGTTGCCACGGTCGACGATGACCTCGTCCGGCCGATCCGAGGCCCCGTCGGTCATGATCGGTCCGACAGGTCGTCCGTGATGACCGGTTCCTCGACCATCGCGGGGACCTCGCTGGCCGCGGTCGCCGAGTCCTCGCTGTCGACGGAGTCCGCGGAGTCGATCGAGAGGTCCTCGTCATCGCGCTTGAGCTTGGCGATGGCGTCGCGGCGGAAACGAAGGATGGTGCCGTCTGCCGTGACCTGCAGGTCGACGTGCTCGTCGTTGAGGGCCACGACGGAGCCGTAGAGGCCGCCGACCGTGATGACATCGTCGTCGATGTCGAGCGAGGCCAGCATGCGGGCAGCTTCCTGCTGGCGCTTCTGCTGGGGGCGGATCATCACGAAGTAGACGACGCCGAACATCAGGGGCAGGAGCAACAGGTCCACGGAGGAATTCCTTGACACGTCATGGGGAAAGCCCGTGCGGCGAGGCCCGGTGGTGGGTTGGCCGTCGCGCAGGCGGGCTGAAGGCCCGGAGGCTAGCGCCGGGTGCTCACCCGAACAGCGTCGCCGGGTCGTCACCGCGCGCAACGTCGCCCGGATCTGCTCCGAGATGCACGAACGCTGCCGACGTCGCCACGCGACCTCGCGGTGTCCTGCGCAGCAGGCCCGACTGGACCAGGAAGGGCTCGACGGCGTCTTCGAGCGTGTCGGACTCCTCCCCCACGGCCACGGCCAACGTGGAGAGCCCGACCGGACCTCCGCCGAATCGATGCACCAACGCCTCCAGGACACGACGGTCCAGCCCGTCGAGGCCGAGGTCGTCGACCTCGAAGACCTGCAGTGCCGCGTGCGCCACGGCCGTGTCGATGCGACCGTCGGCCTCGACCTGGGCGTAGTCGCGGACCCGGCGCAGCAAACGGTTCGCGATGCGCGGCGTGCCGCGGGATCGTCGGCCGATCTCGCGCGCCCCGTCCGCGTCGATCGGCACCTCGAGCAGGCCCGCCGATCGCGTGACGATCTGCGACAGCTCGTCCACGCCGTAGTAGTCGAGGTGAGCCGCGAACCCGAACCGGTCACGCAGCGGTGAGGACAACAGGCCAGCGCGCGTCGTCGCCCCGACGAGGGTGAAGCGCGGCAGCGACAACCGGATCGACCGGGCGGCCGGGCCCTTGCCGACCACGATGTCGAGTTCGAAGTCCTCCATCGCGGGATAGAGCACCTCTTCGACCGGGCGCGGCAGTCGGTGGACCTCGTCGACGAACAGCAGGTCGCCGGGATCGAGGTTCGTGAGGATGGCCGCGAGGTCGCCGGGACGTTCCAGCGCCGGGCCGGAGGTCGTGCGCAGGTTCGTGCCGACCTCGGCGGCCATGATCGCTGCCAGCGAGGTCTTGCCAAGGCCGGGAGGCCCGGAGAACAGCACATGGTCGGGGGCTTCGCCGCGCCCCGCGGCGCCGGCGACGATCAGGCCCAACTGTCGCCGGACCCGTTCCTGGCCGACGAACTCGTCGAGGCTCTTGGGACGCAGCGACACGTCGGCGATGTCTTCGCCGGGCAGGGCGTCACGTTGCAGGACATCGGTCACGACAGGATCCCCTGCTTGGCGAGGCGGCGCAGCGCGAGACGAAGGAGTTCAGACTCGTCAGGTTCGTCGAGTCCGTCGAGCGCGCCCCGGACCTCGGCCGCCGCGTAGCCCAGCCCGAGCAGGGCCTCGGTCACTGACGCGCGTGGTCCACCGCCGGCACCGCCGACGACGGTTGCGCCGTTGGCCGTGAGCGCCTCGAGATCGAGGTCCGCCGACCCACCCATCTTGTCCCGCAACTCCAGGATCATCCGCTGCGCGACCTTCTTGCCCACGCCCGGGACCTGGGTCAGCATCGCGACGTCACCCTCGGCCACTGCCGATCGCAGGGTGTTCGCCGGCA
>CBDTZE010000048.1:0-10035 GCA_965364815.1 uncultured Nitriliruptoria bacterium
CGCCATGGTGGCGGCGGACAGCGGTTGGCGGATGTCGTGGACCAGGGTGGCAACGAGGTTGCCCCGCTCCTCGATCGAATCGAGGAGCAGCGACGAAGCCTGCCGCGAGACCATGACGTGCTCGACCAGGGAGGCCAGGTCACGCAGGGTCTCGAGGTCGTCATCCGTCCAGTCCCGGGGCGCGCCGTCGATGACGCAGAAGGAACCGATGGTCTCGCCGCTGGGGGCGTGCAACGGAACCCCGTAGTAGGCGACGACTCCGAGGTCGGGGATGGCGAGGTTGTTCTTGACGAGCTCGCTCTCCCGAGCATCCACGATCCGCAGGGGCGAGTCGGTCTTGACCACGTACTGACAGAAGCTGTGCGAGAGCGGCGTCTCTCCGCGTTCCGCCCAGGGCTCGGCCAGGCCGACCTGGGAGGTGAAGACCTGCCGGTCGTCGGTCACGATGGACACCAGGGCGACGGGTGCACCCAGAACCTTCGAGGCAAGTCGCGTTGACGAGTCGAAGACTTCGTCACGCCGGCCGTCCGTGACCATCAGGTCCTTGATGGCGCGCAGACGGTCAGGATCAGCCAGGACGGACACGGAAACTCGAGCCATTGAGGGATGCCCGAAGTATGCACCATGGCGCCTAGGTTCACTGATCCAACGCAGCAAGCCGACCGGAGTTGTCGTGGACCGTCACGGATGGGCCGATCCGACTGTGGAGGAAGTTGCTCCCGGTGTGCACCGCATCCCGCTCCCCCTGCCCGACGACGGCCTCCGGGCCGTCAACGTCTACGCGATCGAGGACGGCGACAGCCTCGTGCTCGTCGACGGTGGTTGGGCGATCGAGGCCGCGCGGTCCCTGCTGGAGACGTCGCTGGCAGAGTTGGGTCACGATCTCGGCGGCATCCGACGCTTCCTGGTGACGCACGCCCACCGGGACCACTACTCCCTGGCCGTCGTCCTTCGCCGGACGTTCGGATCACGGATCGCCCTGGGCATCGGCGAGCAACCCAACCTCGAGGCCCTGCGCGCCGACCCGGAGGAAGGCGGCCGTCCCACCTTGGACCACCTGACCCGGGCCGGGGCACACAAGATCGTCGAACGGCTGCGCAAGATGCAGCCCCAGGACCTCACCGACCTGTGTGAGGAACCGGACGAGTGGCTCCGCGGCGAGGTGGAGTTGCCCTTGGCCAGCCGGACCCTCACGGCGATCCCGACACCGGGGCACACCCGCGGCCATGTCGTGTTCGTCGACCGTGCCGCCGGACTGCTGTTCGCGGGCGACCACGTCCTGCCGCACATCACGCCGTCCATCGGGTTCGAGACCGTCCCCAGCCGGACCGCGCTGGTCGACTACCTCGACTCGCTGGCCACGATCCGCGAGCTCCCGGACCTGCGACTGCTGCCTGCGCACGGGCCCGCGCGGCCGACAACGCACGACCGAGTGGACGCGCTCGTGGCTCATCATGATGTGCGCCTCCAACAGTGCATGGACGCCGTGGCCGCGGGTGCCTCGACCGCCTGGGACGTCAGCCGAATCCTCCACTGGACCCGTCGTGAGACGGCGTTTGACGATCTCGACGGCTTCAACCGGATGCTCGCCGTCAACGAGACGCTGGCCCACCTGGAGCTGCTGGTGCGTCGCGGTGACCTGCTCCAGGAGACGACCGAGCGGGTGGCGCATCACCAACTTGCGAGCACCCCGGCCGTCGGGGCTGGCGGCTGACCGGTCGCCCGTCGTATCTTCGACAGGTCGGAGGGAGCTCGACGCCCGGTCGGGCGCGAGTGGTGCTGAGGGTCCGGGAGCCGTTGATGCACGAGGGGCATGCACTCGGCCGTGGGCATGGGCTCCAGGCCGGGGGTCTGGTGCTGGCCGGCGGCCGTGGCACCCGACTCGGCGGCACGGACAAGGCCACGCTGCGGCGCGCCGACGGACTCCGCCTGGTCGACCACGCCTCGTCCGCCCTGCGGCCGGCGTGCCCTCGCGGGATCACCGTGCTTCGTGGCGAACACGACCGCCTCGAGGGCCTGGCTCCGGACATCCGCCAGGTTGCTGACCCGGGTCGTGGACCCGTGGGTGCCATGTCGGTCGGCCTGGGCGCGGCGCTGTCGCAGGGCCAACACGTCGTCCTGGTCGTTGCCGTCGACGTGGTCGAACCCTGCGTGCCGCTGCTGGTCCGCCTCGCCCGCACCCTCGTCGAGGAAGACGTCGACGTGGTCGTGCCGATGGTCGACGGCCACCTGCAACTCCTGCACGCCGCCTGGTCGACGCGCGCCGCCGTCACGCTGGAGCACTGCCTCGACGAAGGCGTGCTGCGCCTGCACGACGTCCTTGAGCGACTGGACGTCGAGGTCGTGGGGCCCAAGGCCTGGGCGGACCTCGATGCCGAGGCCTGCTTCGCGCGGGACGTCGACGAGCCGGATGACCTCGACCTGTTGGCCGGTGCTGGCCTGACGCACTGACGCTCAGTCCCGGGCCACGGCCTTGGCAGCCAACTCGGCCGACAGTCGCTGGATCGCGGCACGGTCCCCCGTTGCGGCGAGACCGACCAGGAAACACGTCAGCGGCGCGTACCGGCGCTCGGTGTTGTGCGCGACGTCACGCGCGAGGTCCAACAAGGCCGTGATCTCGTCGTCGTCGAGCCCCGCCACGTCCAGGTGCCGTGCTGCCTCGACCAGCCAGTCGTCGGCCATGGTCACCCTCCTGCGTCGTCTGGCAGAACCGTAGGCTGCAGTCGGACCGACCCGGGAGCCGAACGTGTCACGGACCGTGCATCGCACCTGCCATCTCTGCGAAGCCATGTGCGGCCTCGTGCTCGAGGTCGAGGGCGACCAGGTCGTCAAGGTGACCGGCGACGTCGACGACCCGCTCTCTGAGGGCTACCTGTGCCCCAAGGGCACAGCGATCGGTGACCTGCACGCCGACCCGGACCGGCGGCGCCAGCCGCTGCTGCGCCAGCCCGACGGGAGCTTCGAGCCGACCGACTGGGAGACCGCCCTGGACGCGGCCGCCGCCGGGCTCAAGGGTGTGCAGGAACGCCACGGCAAGGACGCCGTCGCGATCTACCTGGGCAACCCGTCCGTCCACTCGCACGGCTCGTTGTTCCTGCCGTTGCTGCTCAAGTCGCTGGAGACACGCAACCTCACGACGGCCTCGACGGTGGACCAGCGCCCGCAGGAGATGGCGGCGTGGATGCTCTATGGCCACAGCCAACTGCTCCCGATCCCCGACCTGGATCGGACCGACCACCTGCTCATCCTCGGCGCGAACCCAGCGGTCTCCAACGGCTCGTTGATGACGGCGCCCAATGCCAAGGCCCGCATCAAGCGGATCCGGGAGCGGGGCGGCACGGTCACCGTCATCGACCCGCGCCGGACCGAGACCGCCCGCATCGCCGACGAGCACGTCTTCATCCGGCCCGGCACCGACGCCCTGCTGCTGAGCGCCATGGTCACCACGCTGTTCGAGGAGGGCCTCGACCGCCCCGGCGACCTCACCGACCTCGTCGACAACATCGACCAGGTCGCCGCCTGGCTTGCCCCCTTCACGCCGGAACGCGTCGCCGATGCCACGGGCATCGACGCGGAGACGATCCGTCGCCTGGCCCGCAACCTCGCCGCAGCTCCGACCGCGGCCGTCTACGGCCGGCTGGGGATCTGCCTGGCCCGCACCGGGACCGTGGCGTCCTGGCTGGTCAACGTGCTCAACATCCTGACCGGCAACCTCGACCGTCCCGGCGGCGTCCTCTTCACGACGCCCGCCCTGGACTTCGTGGGCCTGACGGGTGGCGGACGCCGCGACCGATGGCGTTCGCGAGTCAACGACAGCCCCGAGTTCTCCGGGGAGATCCCGGCCGCCGAACTTGCCGACGAGATGCTGACGCCCGGCGAGGGCCAGGTCCGCGGCCTGGTCGTCAACGCCGGCAACCCGGTTCTGTCGACGCCCAACGGCAAGCGCTTGGACGGCGCCATCGCCGACCTCGAGTTCATGGTCTCGATCGACATCTACGTGACGGAGACGAACCGGCACGCCGACGTGATCCTCCCGCCGGTCTCCGCCCTGGAGCGATCGCACTACGACCACGCCTTCCACAATCTCGCCGTGCGCAACACGGTCAACTGGTCGCCGCCGGTCTTCGAGGCACCGGCGGACGGCAGGCACGACTGGGAGATCTTCGCCGACCTCGCCATGCGGATCTTCGGTGACCCGGATCGCGCCACGACGATCGCGCGCCGATTCGGCGACGTGGCCAACCCCGACGAGCTCGTCGCCAACGGCATCGCCTTCGGGCCCTGGGGCACGGCAACCCGCCCCGAGGACGGCATCACGTTCGAGGACGTGGTCGCTGCGCCCAGCGGCATCGACCTCGGACCGCTCCAACCACGCCTCCCGGAACGACTGCGCACCCCGGCCAAGAGGATCGACCTCGCGTCCCCGGCGATCGCCACGCAGCTCGACACCCTGGCCGCGATGCTCGACGTCGCTCCCGTCGACGAGTTGGTCCTCATCGGCCGTCGCCACCTGCGGTCCAACAACTCGTGGATGCACAACCAGGAACGGCTCATCAAGGGCCGCGACCGCTGCACCTGCATGATCCACCCCGCCGACGCGGAAGCCCGCGGCATCACGGACGGCCAGCAGGTCGAGGTCCGTTCGTCCACCGGCGCGATCGTCGTTCCCGCCGAGGTCTCCGACGAGGTCATGCCGGGCGTCGTGTCCGTGCCGCACGGCTGGGGCCACGACGTCGACGGTGTCGGCTGGAAGACCGCCGCGGCCAACCCTGGCGCCAGCGTGAACGACGTGACCGATCCGTCACTGTTCGACCCACTGTCCGGGAACGCAGCACTCAGCGAGGTCCGTGTCGAGGTCCGTCCCGTTGCCGCCCTGGCCACCGCGTGAGCACGGGTGTCCTGGCGCGCGTCATCACCGAGGTCCCGCTGGCATCGTGGACCGACGCCGCCTGGGTCGACCAGGTACTGGCGCACCCCGACGAACTGCTCGACGACCACGGCCACCTGGAGCGCGCCGCCGCCGCCAACGCCCTGCAGTTGATGACGCGCTGCCCGCAGGACGTGCCGTCCGAGCGCTGGATCGGTCGGCTCATCGGTCTTGCCAACGACGAGGTCGAACACCTCGCGACCGTGACGTCCCTGCTGATCTCCCGGGGCGGGGCGCCCTCCCGGTCGCACCACAACCCGTACGCCCGTGACCTGCGCAAGTTGGTGCGGACCGGCCAGGGCACCGACGAACTCGTCGACCGCTTGCTGGTGTCGGCCCTGATCGAGTGCCGTTCCTGCGAACGCTTCGCCCTCCTGGCAGACGCCGGCCACGAACTCTCCAGCCTCTACGCCGACCTGGTCCACAGCGAACTGGGTCACCATCGGCTGTTCGTCAACCTCGCGCTGGCCGTGCAACAGGGCCGCACGGTCCGAGCACGGTGGGCGGAGTTGCTCGAGGCCGAGGCCGAGGTCGTCGCGGCGCAGCCCGGCGGGGCGCGCATGCATGCTGGCCTCGACTGACGCCAGGCCGAGGTCGATCGCGCGAGTCGGGAAGGTTGGCGCGGGCGCTGCGGTTCACTTGGTGGTCACGCCCCGTCCAACTCACCGCCGGATCCCGCCATGGCAAAGAAGATGTTCAAGAAGAAGAAGGCTCCGACGCCTGTCGCGTCGCAGGACGTGCTCGACCTGATCCTCGAAGAGGAGTCTCACGTCCTCGTCGACTTCTACGCCTCCTGGTGCGGCCCGTGCAAGCAGATGTCGGGGATGATCAAGGAGATCGCGACGGAGACCGACGGTCACGCCACGATCGTCGTCGTCGACGTCGATGCCGCCCCGAAGCTCGCCAAGCGCCACGGTGTCCGCTCCGTGCCGACGCTGCTGGTCTTCAAGGACGGCAAGCCCAAGGGCCGCTTCACCGGCATCACCGACAAGCGGCGGCTGCTCCGGGCGCTGGACGCCGAGCACCTCGGCAAGCGGATGGGCAAGGTCGGCTCCTGACATGACCTCGCCCCATCGCCTCGCGATGCCGTTCGTTCGTGAACGGCTGGCCGCGGGCGACGAGGTCGCCGACCAGGCATGGGCTTCGACGGCCCTGATCCTGCATGATCACACCGACGTCGGTCCCGAGGCCCTGTTCATCGAGCGCGCCAGCCGACGGGGCGACCGCTGGTCGGGGCAGATGGCGCTGCCCGGCGGCAAGCGCGACCCGGGCGACGTCGATCTGGTGCACACGGCCCGACGCGAAGCCGCCGAGGAGGTCGGCGTCCGGCTCGACGACCCCATCGGTCGTCTGCCCGACGTGGGTTCGCGAGGTCGCGGCGGTTTCATCTCCACCATCGCCTTCGAGGTCTCGAGCCGCCCGGCCCTGACGCTGGAGACGGCAGAGGTCGCGCATGCCGTGTGGATCCCGCTGGCCCACCTGCTCGATCCCGTCAACGCCAAGCGCTACCGCTACAAGGGCATCGGCAACTTCAGTTCCGTGGTGTTCGACCGCCACGTCGTCTGGGGCCTGACCTACGGGATCCTGCAGCAGTTCGCCGTGCTCCTCGATCGCGAGATCCCCCGCCCCTGACGTCTGCGGGGCAGGGATCGGCGTCGACGACGTTGAAGTTCCCGAGCGCGGACGGTGCGCTGACCGCATCGGCCGGGTACCTGTGTCCCTTGCCAATTCGCTGATCCCGGCCCTCCCACACCGCCGAGTCCTCACCTGTGACCTCGCCCGACGACCGCATGCTGCCCATGCTCAAGACCCTGCCGCGTCCGGTGTGGGTCCTGATGCTGGGGCAGTTCCTGAACCGGTTCGGCACCTTCGTCCACGTGTTCCTGGTCGTGTGGATGCTGGACATGGGCTACTCGGTCCAGCAGGCCGGCCTGGCGATCTCCGCCTATGGCGCGGGTTCTCTGGCCGCCGCGCTGGTCGGTGGCCAACTGGCGGACCAGATCGGACGTCGTGAGACGATCGCGGGATCGATGTTCGCGTCGGCCATCACGTTGGTGTTCCTGGAGTCGGCGACCGCGCTGCCGTTCGTCGTGCTCGGAGCGATCGTCTTCGGCTTCGCCGGCGAGCTCTACCGCCCCGCCGCATCTGCGCTGCTGGCAGACATCACCGACGACGAGAACCGCCTGGTCGCCTTCGCGGGTTACCGGTTCGCGATCAACCTCGGCTTCGCACTGGGACCGGCCGTCGCCGGCTTCGCCGCGTCGCGGTCCTTCACCTGGCTGTTCTACGGGGATGCCGCCAGCTCGGTCCTCTTCGGCATCCTCGCGCTGATGTTGTTGCCCAAGGGCAAGCCCGACGCGGACCCCGTCGCCGTGAGCGCCGGATCCTGGTCCGTCCTCGCCCGGGATCGTCGCTTCCTGCTGTTCATGGGTGCCGCGTTCCTCAACGGGGTCGTCTTCGTGCAGGCCTTCTCCACCTTCGCGGTGCACGTCAAGGACTCGGGCCTCACGGATGCCCACTACGGCCTCCTGCTGAGCTTCAACGGGGCGTTGATCGTCCTGCTGGAGTTGCCCATCGTGAAGTGGGCGCGCGTCCGGCCGGGCACGCCGGTCATGGTGATCGGGCTGCTGCTGCTCGGGATCGGCTACGGCCTGATGACCTGGGCCGCCACCCTGGTCACGCTGATGGGCACGGTCGTGATCTGGACACTCGGCGAGATGGTCCTGGCGCCCGTCGCGACCGCCCACGTGGCCCGCATCTCCCCCGCACACCTGCGCGGTCGCTATGCCGGCGCCATCGGCCTGGCCTTCGGGGTCGCCAACGTCGTCGCCCCGACACTCGGGACTTTCGTCTACGGCCTGTCACCGGGCGCGCTCTGGATCGGGTGCCTGGGTGTGTCGATCATCGCCGCTTGGCTGGTGATCAAGTCCGAACGTGCCGGTCACCGGGCCCGGCACGATCTCACGCGCCCAGCACTCGCCTGAGTTCCTCTGGCGCGATGGCATCGAGCTGGTGGTAACCGCAGCTCGTGGCCTCGCGATCGCCGCGCCAGCGCAGGAACTTGGCAGGGTGGCGGAGTCGGCCTGCGGTCAGCTGGTTGAAGGTGACCTCGGCGACCTGGCTGGCGTCCAGCGGGATCCAGGAGGCGTCCTTGCCGCCGGCCCAACGCGACGGGGCGCCGGGCATGCGCTGGTCCTCGTGCGCCTCGGCCTCGAGCCAGCCTCGCCAGGGATGTGCCGAGATGTCCTCGACGTGATGCGGTGACAACTCCTCGAGCAGCTCGACACGGCGCTTGGCGGTGAAGGACGAGGCGACGCCGATGTGGTGGAGGTTGTCCTCGTCGTCGTAGAGACCCAGGATCAGCGACCCCACGCCGTCGCCCGACTTGTGGATCCGGTAGCCGGCCACGACGACATCGGCGGTGCGCTGGTGCTTGAGCTTGAGCAGCGTCCGCTTGCCCTCGGCATAGGGGTCGGCGATCGGCTTGCCGATGACGCCGTCGAGGCCAGCGCCCTCGAAGCGGTTGAACCAGTCCCGCCCGACGGCGGCGTCAGACGTGGCAGGGGTCACGTGGATCGGGGCGCTCGCGTCACCCAGCAGTGCCTCGAGTCGCGTGCGACGCTCCCCGAAGGGCAGCGACCGCAGGTCCTCGTCACCGATCGCCAACACGTCGAACGCGACGAACTCCGTCGGCGTCTTCCCCGCCAGCATCTGGACGCGGCTGTCGGCCGGGTGGATCCGTTGGCTGAGCGCGTCGAAGTCCAGCGCCCCGTCGATCGACAGGATGATCTCCCCGTCGACCACGGCTCGATCGGGCAAGGCGGCACGCAGCGGCCCGAGCAGTTCCGGGAAGTAGCGGGTCAGGGGCTTCTTCGACCGCGACCACAGCTGGACGTCGTCACCGTCACGGAAGACGAGACACCGGAAGCCGTCCCACTTCGGCTCGAAGATCCACCCGTCCTCCACCGGCAGCTTGGTGGCGTTCTTCGCCAGCATCGGATCGATCGGTGCCTCGAACGGCAACGTCACGGCGGTGTCCTGGGTCGGTCGCGCCAGCCTAGGGCTGGGGTTCCTCGGCCTCGGCTGCCTGCGCCTCCCACATCCCAAGCTGCGTCTGGACGAACGTCATCCCCTCGAGGAAGCCACGGGCACGGGCCGCTTGCGGATGCCGGTTGGCGAGCTCGTGGAAGGCCGGCCCGTGGTCCGCGTGGTGCAGGTGCGCCAACTCGTGGACCAACACACTGTCCAGCACCCAGTCCGGCGCCGACGCCAGCCGGTCACTGATGCGGATCGCCCCGCTGTGGGTCGAGCACGATCCCCAGCGCGTCGTCATGCGCGAGGACCAGGACACCGACGTGGCGCGCACCCCGTCGAGGTGGGCGTCGGCCAAGGCGTCCGCACGTGCCTGCAGTTCCTCGTCACCGCCCCGGGCCCTGGCCCGGTCCAGCCCGGCGACCTTGTCGACCAGTCGGCGCACAATCCGGTCCTCCTCGTCAGCAGGCAGTCCCGCTGGGACGCGCACCACGATCGTGCCGTCCTCCCGCGCACGGGCCTGCGCCGACCGGCGACGTCGGGTGGAGCGCACGACCTCGAACGGTGGGGTGGGCACGACGGACCTCGATGACTTCGGTGCAAGCGAACCATGCACGCGCAGCATCCCTGCCCGGTGTGACACGCGGCTGCTCGTGCCGACCCCGCCCCACTACGGGTCGCGGCGTGCGGGACTCCCGGTGCCGGCCAGGAGCAGGGCAGCCGCCGACCACGCCTGCTGCCTCGCCCCACCCGCAACCCCGGTCCGGCCGTGACGCCACTCCGGGAACGTGAAGGCCCCATCCTCACGGACCGCCGTCACCAGGGCATCCGCCATCGCGTCGGCCTCGCGGTCGTGACCAGCGCGGCGCAACGCCATCGCGTGGAAGCCACCGACGAACGGCCAACTGGCGGCGTTGTGATACTCCCACGGTGGGTTGCGCCAGCGCTCGCCCTGGTTCGCGTCGGCTGCCTCGTCGAACATGCCGTCGGCGCCCTGCGGATGGATCGCGTCGACCAGCGTCCGGGACGGATGCGGCAAGGCGACACCCTCGTCGCGCAGCATGGCCAGGACGTCG
>CBDTZE010000049.1:0-9850 GCA_965364815.1 uncultured Nitriliruptoria bacterium
CGGTCGGCGTCGCCCTCCGCCGGCTCGTCCGAGGCAGCCGGTTCGTCAGAACCCTTGGCGTCCGCGACGTCCGCGGCTTCCGCGGCGCTCGGCTCGTCCTGGCTGGACTCGTCGGCCTTCTTGGCCGAGGCCTTCTTCTTGGTGGCCTTCTTCTTGGCCGTGGCCTTCTTGGCGGTCGCCTTCTTGCGCGTCGCCTTCTTCGCCGGCTTCTTGTCCTCGGAGGCCTGCTCCTGGGACTCCTGCTCGGCCGTGCTGGTGTCCGGCTCGTCGGGTGACGAGGCGGAGGTGGTGTCGTCGGTCTGGCTCACGTTGCTGGCTCGCTTGGTCAGGCGACCTCCGCGACGAGCCCTTGCGCCAACTCGAACACCTCTCCGCTGAGTGCTTCGCGCAGGCCGCCGTCGACCGACTCGCCCTGTGCCACGCGACGTGCGAGGCGAGGGGCGGGCAGATCGACGTCATCGGCCGCGGCGAGCGCGGAATGGATGTCGGAAGGTCGGACGCTGGGGCCGTCGTTGCGCAGGATCGCTCGCAGGACGGGAAGCGGACCGTCGACGGCGTGGACGCCGTGGTCGGTCCTCACGCTCACTGCCAGGTCGACGAGCGAGGGCCGGATGTCGACGATCTTGTCGCCGGACGGCCTCGACTTGACGACCTCGACCCGTTCCCGGGTCAACAGTTCGCGTGCAAGTTCATGCAGGAGGTGGCCCCACTCCTCGACGGACAGCTCGTCCGTGTTCGGGGTGTAGACCAACTCCGAGAGGACCGCGGGCAGCATTTTCGCCAACTTCGGCGCGCCGTCCGGGACCTCCCAGAAAGTCGTGATGTCCATGCCCTCAGGGAGCTGATCGCTCAACCGGGCAAGGTCGGACTCCGGGTCGACCGGGTCCTTGAAGGTGAGTTCGGCGTACTCGCCGGTGGAGGCCATGCCCAGGGGCAGGGCGTCCGGGAACGACACCTTCGGGTGGGGGTGGAACCCCTCCGAGTACGCGATGGGAAGCTCGGCTCGACGCAGCGCACGCTCCCACACCGAACCAAGGTCACGGGCGCTGACGAAGCGCACCCGTCCCTCTTTGGTGTAGCGAACGCGGATCCGCTGCATCTCAGGCCTCCCCGTCGGTGTCGCTGTCGTACTTGGTCAGCGTCGTCGGGAGTGCCGCGTCGCCGCCCAGTGGGCGGTCGCTGGACAGCACCGGAAGGGACCGGCGACCGTCGTGGTTGGTGTCGTGCTGGATCGAGAGCCCGGGGCAGACACCGCAGTCGTAGCAAGGGATCCAGCGACAGTCGTCGAGGTCCTTCTCCGCGATGGCGTCGTGCCAGTCCTCGAGGAGCCAGGACTTCTCCAGGCCCGAGTCGAGGTGGTCCCAGGGGAACGTCTCGTCCTCTTCGCGCATGCGGTTGGAGACCTCGGCCAGCGAGATGCCCTCTTCCTCCAGCGCCTCGTACCAGAAGCCGAGGGTGTCGGTCTCGTGCCAGCCGTCGAACGTGGAGCCCTTGCGCCAGGCCTTCTCCACCACGGGAGCAACCTCACGTCCACCGCGAGCCAGCAGGCCCTCGATGACGCCTTCTTCGGGCGCGTTGGTCCGCAGGGTGAGGTCGCGGTGGTCCTTGATCGCCATCCGGATCATCCGCAGCTTGCGGTGGATCTCCTCGGGCGTGTCCTGGGCGCACCACTGGAACGGCGTGTGCGGCTTGGGAACGAAGCCGCCGACGGACGTCGTGACCTTGTTCTTGTGGCCGAACCTGCGAGCAAGTTCGTAGACCTTGATCGACAGGTCGGCGATCGCCAGCACGTCCTCGTCGGTCTCCGTGGGCAGGCCGACCATGAAGTACAGCTTCACGTGGCGCCAGCCGTTGCTGAACGCCACCTCGGCGGTGCGCAGCATGTCCTCCTCGGACACCATCTTGTTGATGACGGCGCGCATGCGCTCCGAGCCGGCTTCCGGCGCGAAGGTGAGCCCGGTGCGCCGGCCGTTGCGGGCCAGCTCGTTGGACAGGGTGACGTTGAAGGCGTCGACACGCGTCGAGGGCAGCGACAGCGAGGTCGTGGTGCCTTCGTAGGTGTCCGCGAGTTCACGGGCGATCTGACCGATGTCCGCGTGGTCGGCAGACGACAGCGACAGCAGACCGACCTCGTTGAAGCCGGTGTCCTTCACGCCGTTGGTGACCAGCTTGTGGATGTCCTCGGGCGTCCGCTCGCGGACGGGGCGGGTGATCATCCCGGCCTGGCAGAACCGGCAGCCGCGTGTGCAGCCACGGAAGATCTCCACGCTGAAGCGCTCGTGGACGACCTCGGTCATCGGCACGATCTGCTTCTGCGGGTACGGGAACTCGCTGAGGTCCTGCACGGTCCGCTTGGGGACGCGGGCCGGTGCCTTCGGGTTGATCGGCACGGTCTTCTTGAGCCGGCCCTGGTCGTCGTACTTGGCCTCGTAGAACGCCGGGACGTAGGCGCCCTCGACACCGGCGATGCGCTCCAGGAGCTCCTGGCGGGACGGACCTTCGTCGGTGCCGCCGCCCTCGCGCTTCCACGCGAGGATGACGTCGTCGAGGTCCAGCGTGACCTGCTCGCCATCGCCCATCACGGCGACGTCGATGAACGGAGCCAGCGGCTCCGGGTTGAACGCCGCGTGGCCACCGACGATCACGACGGGGTGGTGATGGGTCCGGTCGACCGAGTGGATCGGGATGCCACCGAGGTCCATCAGGTTGAGCAGGTTCGTGTGCCCGAGCTCATGCGGGAGCGACACCGCGAAGACGTCGAAGGCCCACAGCGGGTAGTGGTGCTCCAGCGTGAACGCCGGGATCTCACGCTCACGCATGAGGACTTCGAGGTCCATCCACGGCGCGTAGGCACGCTCGGCGAGGGTCGTCGGGCGCTCGTTGAGGAGTTCGTACAGGATCTGGATGCCCTGGTTGGGCTGTCCGACCTCGTAGGCGTCCGGGTAGCAGACGATCCAACGTGAATCGACGGCGGTCCAGTCCTTGCGCTGCTCGTTGACCTCCGCGCCGACGTACTGCGCCGGCTTCTTGACATCCGGGAGGATCGGTTCGAGGTCGTCGAACCAACTCTTGGGCGCAACCGCATCGGCGGCGCGACGGATGTCGGAGGGGGCCACTGCGGCCGCGGCATTCGCGGGAGGTGTCATTGGAAGCAAGCCTTGTCCACGGTGGCGCGAGGTGCGGTGCCGGGGCCAGCTTGGCCGCCTGATCCGGGTCGCCGAGAGGGGGGCGCCCGCCGCACACCGTGGTGCGAGGGAGGGTAGCGCTGACCCCCTGCCACGTCGGCGCGCGGGCGGACTACGTGAACCGCCGCATGTGGACGTTGAGCATCATGCCGATGAGCAGGAAGAACGAGATGATCGCGTTGGTGCCGTAACTGATGAAGGGCAGGGGCATGCCCGTGACGGGCATGATCCCGATCGTCATGCCGATGTTGACCAGAACCTGCAGGGCCAGCAGGCCGACGGTTCCCGCCGCGATGAGCGTGCCGAACAGGTCGCGGGCCAACATCGCGATCCGCAGGCCCCGCCACATGAGCACCGCGAAGAGCGACAGGACGACGACCGAACCGACGAACCCGAACTCCTCACCGATCACGGTGAAGATGAAGTCGGTGTGGTTCTCCGGCACGTAACGCAGCGTGTTCTGCGTGCCCTCGTAAAGGCCCTTGCCGGTGAGTTGCCCGGAGCCGACCGCGATCAGTGACTGGTTGAGGTGATACCCGGCCGAGCGGCTCAGTTCCTCGGAGCCAGCGTCCAGGAATGCCGTCAGCCGGGAGAGCTGGTAGTCCTTGATGAGTTCCAGCCGGAAGGCCATGATGATCGATGCGATGCCGCCGGCGATCAACGCCAGCAGCCAACGCACCTTGACGCCCCCGACCAGGAACATCACGAACGTCAGCCAGATGAAGACGATCATCGTGCCGAGGTCGGGCTCGAGGAAGATCAGCGCCATCGGGACCAGGACCAGGGCGATCGCCGCCACCATCGTCCCAAGATTCGGTTCGCCCTTCTTCTCATTGAGGACGGCCGCAACGACGAGGATCACGGCCACCTTGGCCAACTCCGAGGGTTGGACCTGAAAACCACCGAACTCGATCCAGCGCTGGGCCCCGTTGACCGTCACGCCGACGGGTGTCAGGACCAGGACAAGGGCGACGAGCACCCCGCCGTAGAAGATGAAGGACCAGGCCCGGAAGTAGCGGTAGTCGACCGCCGCCGCGAGGATCATGGCCGCGATGCCAAGTGCCAGCGCGAGGGCCTGCTTGGCCACGAAGAGGTTGGGGTCCAGCCCCTGCGAGGCCAGGTTGGCGCCCGTGGCGGACTTGACCGACACGATGCCGATGAACGACAGCGCCAGGGCGGAGAGCACGAGGACCGGGTCGAGGTGACGCACGGGCGCGTAGGCGTCCTGCCATCGCTCCTGCACCCGCTCGCGAAGCATGCGAGCGGTGCGGTCTGCTCCGTAGTAGCCGGCCTCCATCAGTCGAGGTTCGCGGGCCCGGCCTCGAACGGCGTGCGTTCGAGGTCGAAGATGGCCTCATAGATGCGGCGAGCGATCGGGGCGGCGGTCTGCGATCCGCCACCGCCCTGCTCCACGGAGACGACGACCACGTACTGCGGGTTGTCGATCGGGGCGTAGGTGGCGAACCAGGCGTAGGGAACCTTGGGCTTGAGTTCGGCGGTGCCGGTCTTGCCGGCGACAGGGATCTGGTCCAACGGGAAGCCTCGGAAGGCGCCGGCGCCGGTTCCACGGGCCGCCATGACGACGTCCTCGAGGCCCTGCTGGATGACGCCGAGTTCGGCGGCGTCCAGCCCGAGGTTGCCCAGGACCACGGGCTCCAGTTCCTCGACGAGCGTCCCGTCCGGCGCCACCAGCCGCTGGCCGACCTGCGGCGCGAACAGGGTGCCGCCGTTGGCGACCGCGGCGTAGGCCGCCGCGACCTGCAGCGGCGTGGTCAGGACGTCACCCTGGCCGATGGAGGAGTTGACGGCGTCGCCACCGCGCCACGTGCCGCCGTCCTCGCACAGGTCGGCGTTGACCGCCTGGGCGTACGTCCCCGCCTCGAGTTCCTCGGCCTTGCGGCAGTAGGTGTCCTTGTGCTGCTCCCAGTACGAGGCGCGCCACGCCCGGCCCGGGATCGTCCCGGCACGCTCCGAAGGCAGGTCGACGCCCAGCGTGCGGCCGAAGCCGAAGCGGTTGGCGACCTCCGGAAGGAGTTCGACGGTGGTGCCGGTCTCGGCGATCTCGTTGACCTCGCGGCGCCACTGCTGGTAGCTGAGCTCGTAGAAGAACGTGTCGCAGGACCGCATCAGGGCGCCGGCGAGGTCCAGCGATCCCTCGTGGCTCGGGTTCCAGTTGCGGAAGGTGATGCCACCGAGGTCCCAGGAGCCCGGGCAGGAGACGCGACTGGTCGGGGTGATCAGCCCCGCTTCGAGCGCCATCGCCCCGGACGTGATCTTGAAGACCGACCCCGGCGGGTACGCCGACTGGATCGCCCGGTTGAGGAGCGGGTACTCGTTCTCCTTGTCCTGCAGCCAGTTCCAGTAGTCGAAACTGACGCCGCCGACGAACTCGCTGGGGTCGAAGTCGGGGTACGAGGCCATCGCCACGACGCTGCCGTCACGCGGGTCCATCACCACGGCGCTGCCCGCGATCGAGGGCAGGAAGCGGCCGTCCTTGCGCTGGATGTACCGACTGGCGAGGATCCCGTCCTCGAGGATCTGTTCGACGTCGGCCTGGAGCTCGAGATCGATCGAGGTGTGCAGGTCGAGGCCGCGAACGGGAGCGATCTCGTCGACGACGTCGAGCACGACACCACGGGCGTTGACCTGCAGGAAGCGCCGGCCGGCCTCGCCCCGCAGTTCGTCCTGGTAGGTCCGCTCCAGGCCGGCCCAACCGATGAGCTCGCCCTGGCGATACCCGTCGTAGCGCTCGTCGTCGAGCTCTTCTTCGGACACCTGGCCGAGGTAGCCCACCAGGTGCGCCCCGGTGGAACCGTTGGGGTACGTGCGCACGGGCAGGGTCTCCGCCACGACGCCCCGGAAGAGCTCGGCGTGCTCACTGACGGCGAAGATGATCTCCGGGGCCACGTCCTCGGCGATCGGGACGGGACGAAGCGGGGAGAAGCGCCGGGAGGTCAACCGCCGGATGATCTCCTCGCGGTCAAGGTCGAGCAGGAGTTCGAGGCGTTGGAGCACGGCCTCGGCCTCGTCATCACGCGGCTCGCCCAGCAGGTTGATGAGCTGGCTCTGGTGGACCGAGATGGTCTGGGCGGGGCGGTTCTTGACCAGCTCCTCACCGTTGACGTCGAGGATCCGGCCGCGCGGGGCCTCCAGCAGCAGCTCCTGGATCTGGTTGTCGTTGGCCTCGGCCACGAACTGTTCCCCGGCGAGGACCTGCAGGAACCACAGGCGCACCAACAGCGCGACCAGGAAGGTCACGCAGAGAGCGGCGAGGAAGGTCAGCCGCAGCGTCGGTGACGCGTCGTTGCTGGCCACGATCACTCCACCTCATCGAGCTGGGCCCATTGCCCAGCACGGTCACCGGTCCCGGGAACGCCTGCATGCACGCGAGGGTTCCCCCTTGCCGGGTTTGCCTGCCAGTCAACCGTCATCGCACCACCGAGGCGGATTCTGCGGGGAAGGTGCGGTTGATCCAGCGGATCAGCGCATCGGCCGCCGGCGCCAGGAGGGTGTTGTACATCCCGACGAACAGGGCGGTCTCGAGCACGATGATGCCGCTGAGACGGGTCTCGCCGAGGATCCCGATCAGCAGTCCGTAGCCCGCCGTGCCGACGACGCCAGCCATGAACGACAGCAAGAGCGGCGCCGTGATCGACTCGGCGGCCAGGTACGGCTTGGCGACGCCCACGGTGTAGCCGACTCCCACGAAGATCAGCGCGGAGAGGCCCACCGCCGACTGGTTGAGCAGCAGGTCGGCGAGGATCCCCGCGGTGATGCCCACCCGCAGCCCGGCCAACGCCCCGGCGCGCAGGGCGAAGAGCGTCGTTGCCAGCAGCAGCAGGTCGGGCCGAAAACCGAGGATCGACGCGTGGGGAAACAGCGCCGTCTGCAGCAGCGCTCCCGTGAACAACGCGAGGGCGACCACCAGGATGCGAGCGCTCACGTCGTCGGCTCGTCGGATTCGCTGGGCGTCGGCGTGGGTGTCGGTGCCGGGGTGGACACGACGGGCGGGATGAAGCGTTGCTCGGTGGAGTCCAGGACGTCCGGCGGGGGCTGCACGGCCTCCTGCAGGATGATCAGGACGAAGTCCAACCGGGAGAAGTCAACGAACGGACGCACCCGGAGTTCGCGGTCCAGCAGAGCGGTCGGCTGGCCGACCTCCTCGACCGTCCCGATCGGCAGGCCGGGCGGGAAGATGCCGTTGGAGTAGCCGGACGTCACGATCTCCGCCCCGACCTCGACATCGGCCTCGGGGTCCAGCGGGCGGTAGCGCATCAGGTCACCGGCCTGGCCGGTGATCAGGCCGGTCTCCCCGGTCAGGGCGTCGCGCGCCGCCGCCGAGAAGTTCGGGTCGAGGGCCAGCAGGACGCGGCTGGCGGAGTCGGTGACCTGCAGGACGCGTCCGACCAGGCCCTGGGCGTTGATGACGACCATGTCGCGCTTCACACCCGACGAGGCTCCGACGTCGAGCGTGACCGTCCAGTCGAAGTTCGACGACGACTGGGCGACGACTCGCGCCGTGATCGAGTCAGCGGCGACACGATCCTGCAGACCGAGCAGGTCGCGCAACTGACCGTTCTCGCGAGCCAGGTCGTCGAACGACTGTCGGACCGACTCCCGGTCCTCGAGCTCTGCACGGAGCCGGTCGACCTCGGCACGTGCCCGGAAGGTGTCACCGATGGCCTGGAAACCGTCACCGACGGGGCGGACCGCGGTCGCGACGGCGTTCTGGACGGGCTCGAACAGATCGATCGCCACGCGCCGCAGCCCGGACATGGGCCCGTCGTCACCGGCTCGGAAGTCGATCGTGATCAGGGTCAGCGAGACCAACACGAGCAGCACGAGCAGACCTCGCGCCCGACGCCGTTGGTACATCGCTCACCCCGACTCGCTGCCCGTCACCGGGCCAGCGAAATGCTCAGTGACGCGACGAGCTGATCAGGACCTTCTTCAGCGCCTCGAACTCCTCGAGGCACTTGCCCGACCCGATGGCCACGGAGGACAGCGGGTCCTCGGTGGTGTGGATCGGCATGCCGGTCTCGTGCTTGAGACGCTCGTCGAGGCCCTTGAGCAGCGCCCCGCCGCCAGCGAGGACGATGCCCTTGTCCATGATGTCGGCGGAGAGCTCCGGCGGCGTCTTGTCGAGGGTGTTCTTCACGGCGTCGATGATCGCGTTGACCGGCTCTTCGATGGCCTTGCGAACCTCTTCGGCGGAGATGATGATCGTCTTGGGCAGGCCCGAGACCTGGTCGCGACCGCGGATCTCCGCGTGCGGCTCCTCGGCCATCGGGAACGCCGAGCCGATCGCCATCTTGATCTCTTCCGCGGTGCGCTCACCCAGCATGAGTGAGTACTCCTTGCGGACGTAGTTGATGATCGAGTCGTCGAGCTCGTCGCCGCCGATGCGGATCGACTGGCTGGTGACGATGCCGCCCAGCGAGATGACGGCGACCTCGGTCGTACCGCCACCGATGTCGACGATCATGTTGCCGGCGGGCTCGTGGACCGGGAGGCCAGCACCGATGGCGGCAGCCATGGGCTCCTCGATGATGTAGGCGGCGCGTGCGCCGGCCTGCATCGTGGCCTCTTCGACGGCGCGCTGCTCCACACCGGTGATGCCGGAGGGGACGCAGACGACGACGCGGGGCTTGGCCAGGAAGCGACGCTTGTGCACCGCCTGTATGAAGTAGCGCAGCATCTTCTCGGTCACGTCGAAGTCGGCGATGACGCCGTCCTTCAGCGGACGAATGGCCATGATGTGGCCGGGCGTCCGGCCGATCATGCGCTTGGCCTCGGCACCGACGGCGAGGATGGCGCCGTTCTTGGTGTTGATCGCCACGACGGACGGCTCGTTGAGGACGATGCCACGTCCGCGGACGTAGACGAGCGTGTTGGCGGTTCCGAGGTCAACGGCCATGTCACGGCCGAGGAACTGGAAGGATGCTGCGAGGTTCGCCACGGGAGTCGTCCCTTGCGGTGGTACGGCACCGCCGAACCCTCACGGGACGGGGCGCATTCGAAGATGAGCGTGATGGTGACCGTCGCTGTGGCCCCCGGCGAACACGCCAACGCGGTCGCGGCAGGCTATCCGTGCGCCCGAAGGGGCGAACACGCGCGTGCAGACCGCGACCGGCCTGCGCCCGCAGCGCCGACTGGTGGGAACTGGTGTCACGTCCGGCGGTCAATCCCGCCCCGACGACCACCCGCGGTGACTTGCCGCCCGCAGGTGGTCAACACAGCCCGCGCCGGGCGAGCGAGACCCAGCGGCCGTCCGCGACGACGAGGTGATCGAGGAGGTCCACGCCGACGACCTCGCACGCGCTGGCCAGGCGGCGCGTCACGGCCTCGTCGTCGCGGGACGGCTCGGGGTCGCCGGAGGGGTGGTTGTGGGCGACCACGACGGCACTGGCGTTGGCCAGCAGGGCATCGCGCAGGATCTCGCGGGGGGCCATGAAGGTGTGGTCCACGCTGCCGACGCTGACCAGCGCGACCTCGAGGAGGCGGTGCTTGGTGTCCAGCAGCAACGCCCAGCACTGCTCACGATCGGCCTCGGCCAACAGGGGCAGGAGCACGTCGGCTGCGGCCTCGGGCGTCACCACCTCGGGGCGCTGGTCGGTCGGGGCGGGGCGGAACGGCGCCCCGACACGGAAGGCCGGGACGGTCGG
>CBDTZE010000050.1:0-9725 GCA_965364815.1 uncultured Nitriliruptoria bacterium
CGGCGTCCCCCTCGCCGACGCCGCGGCCTTCGCCCTCTGCGTCGCCGACGCCGACCTCGACCTTCGGGCCGCCGCCAGCCAGGCAGACCGCGCCGCCGGTCGTGATCGAGCCCACGGCCTCACCTTCCGACCAGCCCTCGGAGCCGCGCCCGCAGGTCACCCTCGAGGCGTTCCCGGAGGCACCGGACCCGGACGCCGCCGCCAGTGAAGAGGCCAGCGAGGCCCCGGTCCCGGTGGCCACCGAAAGCCGCCTCGACCGGACCACGCCGCTGTTCCTCGGCCTCGGCCTGGTGCTCGGGACACTGGTCGCGTTGATCCAGTTCGTGCTCCTCGGGCCGCCCTGGGTGGGCCCGGAGTCCGAGACCGATCCCGATCGGTAAGGGCTTGTCCCCAGCCTCGCCAACTGCCCGTTCGGGGCGGTCGGGGGCGTCTCTAGGGTCATGCAGACCAACGAGGACGCGAGGCAGGGGAGGGTGCACGGTCGAAGAACCATGACGATGCCGGGCGAGTGGCGCTCGGACGCGATGGAGGCCGCTGGTCGGTGCCGGTACGGTTCCGCTCTGCGTCACCCCGTTCGGGGCGATGTTTCGCACCCTGCCTCCCTCGGTGCACCCGTGCTGCGCGACACAAGCGCGGCGGGCACACGTCCGCGGAGGCCGCAAGCCCATGGGAGTGCTCTATGCGCCGCTATGAGATGATGGTCTTGATCACCGACACCATCGAAGAAGACGAGGCAACCTCGGTCTTCGAGAAGGTCAAGACCCAGCTGTCCGCCCAGGACGGCACGCTCCACGACGAGAACTGGTGGGGCAAGCGCAAGCTGGCCTACGAGATCTCCAAGCGTGACCACGGCTACTACGGCGTCCTCGACTTCGAGGTCTCCAACGAGGGCCTCAAGGAGCTCGAGCGTCAGCTCAAGATCTCCGACAACATCATCCGGTTCAAGACCGTGCGCCCCGACCTTCGCGTCCTCAACAACGCCTGACGTCACACCCACGTGTGACGATCGGGACCGACAGGCACACGCCAGCCCTCGTGGCGGCGGGAGCCGACCGGCCCCAACAGACGAGACCTGAGGAGCAGTGAGATGGCGTACGAGTCCAACTACGTGACCATGATCGGGAACCTCACCGAGGACCCCGAACTTCGGTTCACCGGCGGTGGCGCAGCGGTCTGCAAGGTCCGCTTCGCGTCCAACCGCAAGTTCAAGACCCGTGATGGGCAGGACCAGGAAGAGACGACCTTCATGGACGCCAATTGCTGGCGTGACATGGCGGAGAACGTCGCTGAGTCCCTGCACAAGGGTGACCGCATCATCGTGATCGGTCGCCTGCGCAAGCGTTCGTACGAGAACAAGGACAACCAGACCGTCTGGGTCACGGAGATCGAGGCCGACGAGATCGCGCCCTCCCTTCGCTGGGCCCAGGCCAACGTCCGTCGTTCGCAGGGCGGTGGCAGCCAAGGCGGCCAGCGTTCCGGCGGCGACTCCGGTGGCGGCCAGCAGGCCTCCAGCGGCGGTGGCGGAGGCGGTGGCGGTTGGGATCGTGGCGGCGCGAATGTGCCGCCTCCCTCCGACGAGGTCCCGTTCTGAGTTAGACCAAGGTTTCGGCTGCCTCGCTCGTGCGGCCGACCGGAGCACACGCTCCACATGACTTCCCAGGTGCATCGCGGCCTCACGGCCCGCCAGACCGAGCAGATGCGCCAAGACCCCATCGGAGGGCGACATGCCTCCCAAGAAGAAGACGCGCAAGCCTCGCAAGCCGAAGGCTTGTCCGGTTTGCAGCCAGGGCATCAGGTACGTGGACTACAAGGACCTGACCCTGCTCAAGCAGTTCCTGAACGAACGCGCGAAGATGAAGGCCCGTCGTACGACCGGTGCCTGCGTCTCGTGCCAGGCGCATGTCTCACAGGCGATCAAGAACGCCCGTGAGATGGCCCTGATGCCCTACGTCGCGCGCTGAGGAGGCTGATATGAGCATGCAGGTCATCCTCAAGAACGAGGTCCACAACCTCGGCCTCCCCGGTGATGTTGTCACCGTGGCCGACGGTTACGGACGCAACTACCTGATCCCACAGGGTTACGCGATTCGCGCAACTGCTGGCGCCATGAAGGAAGCGGAAGCCCTGACGCGTTCGCGTCTGGTGCAGGAAGCCAAGACCATCGGCGACGCCCGGCTCCAGGCCGAGGCGATCGAGTCGCGGACGCTGCGCGTCCCGGCTCGCGTCGACGAGTCCGGCAACCTGTATGGCTCCGTCGCCGTCGGTGACGTCCAGAAGGTGCTCAAGGAGCGTGGCTTCGACGTGGACAAGCGTCGTATCGACCTCAAGGGTGCGATCAAGAAGATCGGCACCTACGAGATCCCGGTGCAGGTCCACCCGCAGGTCACCGCGACCGTCACCCTGGACGTCGTTGACGTCGAGGGCAAGGTCGGGGTCGACCCGGAGCCCGAAGCCGAGCCCGAGCTGCTCGACGACGCCGACTCGATCGAAGCTGCTGCGCTTGCCGCCGCTGCTGAGCTCGACGGCGAAGAAGCCGCGGACGCGGACGCCACGGACGCAGCCGAGGGCGATGACGCCCCGGCCGCCGACGAGGCCGCTGCCGAGGCCGTCGAGGCCTGAGCAACATCGTCACGCGGGCCGCACAGGCTCGCTGACAAAAACGCACGAACGCCCCGGGCAATGTCCGGGGCGTTCTGCGTTTTGTCGTTCGGCCCGGGGTGGCCGCAATCCACAGCCTTCTCCACCGATTCTTGCAGTTGTTCTGACGAGAAACGAGGTTGTCCACAGGCTGTCCACAGGCGCGAGCGAGTTGTCCACGGGACGGTCTCGGGACGAGAGGGTGAGGACCTCCGGGTGGTTGGCCGACCGGGAAGTTCGGCGGATTTGGTGTCACATGCGGGGGTTACCTTCCGGGCATGGACACCACTTCGACCACCCCGGACGCGCCCGACTTCCCGTCGGAGCCGCCTCCCGTCGAGGAGTACGCCAGCGGCCCGTCGGGCGGCCAGGAACCCGGCTGGCAGGGCAGCGGCCACGGAAGTGCCAACGGCAACGGCAACGGACGGGGTCGCAAGAACTCGCCGCCGGCCCGCAGCTACGACCGCACTCCGCCCCACTCGATGGAGGCCGAGGTCTCCGTGGTCGGGGCGGCGCTGCAGTCCAAGAACGCCGCGTCCGAAGCGCTCGAACTGCTCACGCCCGACGACTTCTACCGGGCAGCACACCGCACCGTCTTCGAGGCCATCGCCGAACTCAACGGCAAGGGCGAACCGGTTGACGAGGTCACCGTCCTCGAATGGCTGCGACGCCACAACCGCCTTGACGAGATCGGCGGCCCGACCGCCCTGCTGGACCTGACCTCCGCGGTCCCGACCGCCGCCAACGCGGCCTACTACGCCGCGATCGTCAAGGACAAGGCGCTGCTGCGTCGCCTGATCGATGCCGGCACCGACGTGGTGCGGATGGCGTATGAGTCCTCGGACGACGCCAAGGTGACCGTCGACATCGCGGAGTCGCTGATCTACCAGGTCGCGGAGACCGGGGCGCGCTCCGACGTTGAGCCGTTGCGCGGCCTGCTCAATGAGACCTTCGCCCAGATCGAGGCCCTCTCGGAGCGCTCCAGCGAGGTCACCGGCCTCGCCACCGGCTTCGACGACCTCGACCGCCTGACCGCGGGCCTGCAGAAGCAGAACCTGATCATCCTCGCTGCGAGACCGGCCATGGGAAAATGCCTTGCTGCCCGGAGCCGACTGCTGGACGCGGCGACCGGCCAGGTCCGGACGGTGGCCGAGGTCGTCGCCGACCGCGCCGGGCACCAGGGCTTCCGAGCCCTGTCGCTCGGCGAGGACGTCCGGCTGCGCAGGACCACGCCCGCCGACTTCATCGACAACGGGGTGAAGCCCGTCTTCCGCGTCAAGACGCGGCTCGGGCGTGAGGTCGTCGCGACCGCCAACCACCCGCTGCTCACCTTCGGTGGGTGGAAGCCGTTGGAGGACCTCGGCGTGGGGGAGCGCATCGCCGTGCCGCGTCGTGTCGACGCATTCGGTGACCAACCCATCGGGGAGGACGCCGCCGCGATCCTTGGCCTCCTGATCGGGGACGGCGGCCTGACCGACGCTGCGCCCAGGTTCACGACCGGCAGCGAGGAACTCCTTGAGGACTTCGTCGGCTGGGCGCAGAGCCTTGGCGCGTTCACGGCGACCACCCGTGTCGCCTCCGGGGCGTGGCAGGTCCGGTGCAACGACGGTCGCAAGGTCACCCAGGACGACGTCGCGGCCTTCGCCCACGTCACTCGGAGCACCGTTTCGAAGGCCCTGGCCGGCGTAGGCGCGGGTCCCACCCGCGGGCCGTCACCGGAGACCGTCACGCGCGTGGCCGAGGTGGCGAACCACCTCGGCTGGGAGCCCCAAGGTCACAACCCGGTGCGCGACCTCTGCAAGGCCCACGGCCAGTGGGGCAAGGGCAGCCACGACAAGTTCGTCCCGGCCGCCATCTTCACCGCACCCCAGCATGAGGTCCGTCTGTTCCTGTCGCGGCTGTTCGCGACCGACGGGACGGCGTGGACCTCGGGGTCTTTGCAGGGCATCGGCTACACCACCGTGTCCAAGCGCCTGGCCCAGGACGTCCAACACCTGTTGCTGCGGTTCGGCGTGAACGCCAAGCTCCGTACCCGGCAGGTCGCCTACAACGGCGGCCACAACACGGCGTACGAGTTGGACATCCGGGGCGCCGAGGACATCCAGAACTTCTGGGACGAACTCACGATCTTCTCCAAGGAGGAGGCGCTCGACCGCGTCCGCACCGCCGTGGCGGACCGGGCGCCGCACACCAACGTTGACCTGATCCCGGAGGGTGTGTGGGACTGGGTCGTCGAGGACAAGGGCGAACGTTCCTGGGCGGACGTGTCGGAGTCCACGGGGCGCCCGCGCAATCACAACTGGCACGTCGGCAAGCGCGCCCCGTCGCGCCGCCTCGTCGCCGAACTGGCTGAGGCCGTCGACAGTCAGCGTCTGCGTGACGTCGCCACCTCGGACATCTGGTGGGACGAGATCGTCTCGATCGAGCCCGCGGGCGTCGACCGGGTCTACGACCTCGAGATCCCGGAGCTTCACAACTTCGTCGCGGATGACGTGATCGTCCACAACAGCTCGCTTGCCATGAACATCGCGCACTACGTCACGGCGCGTCTGCACGAACCGGCGGTGGTGTTCAACCTCGAGATGTCCAAGCACGAGATCGTGCAGCGTCTGCTTTCGGCGGAGGCCGGCATCCCGTCCTCGAAGCTGCGCACCGGCCAACTCGACGACCACGACTGGCGCCGGCTCTCGGACGCCCTGGGCACCCTGGCCGAGGCCCCGCTGTTCATCGACGACACGCCCAACACGACGGTCATGGAGATCCGCGCCAAGGCCCGGCGGCTCAAGCAGCGTCACGGGCTGGGCGTGATCATCATCGACTACCTGCAGCTGATGAGCTCGCACAGCTCCAAGAGCGACAACCGGCAGCAGGAGGTCTCGGAGATCTCCCGTGGCCTGAAGATGCTGGCCAAGGAGCTCGACGTCCCGGTCATCGCCCTCTCGCAGCTGTCCCGTCAGCCGGAGACCCGCACCGACAAGCGCCCCATGCTCGCCGACCTCCGTGAATCCGGATCGATCGAGCAGGACGCAGACATCGTGGCGTTCATCTACCGAGACGACGTCTACAACGAGGACTCCGAGGACCGCGGCATCGCGGAGCTCATCATCTCCAAGCACCGCAACGGCGCGACCGGCACCGTCCGCCTCGCCTTCCTCAACCACCTCACGAAGTTCGCCAACCTCGCCCGCGGCGGGATGTAGCCAGCCGCAGGCACGGCCTTGCCCGTCCCTGCGTTGGTGGTTTCCACCAGCGACCGGCTGGCCTGTGGGGGGAACGCACAGCGGCGTCCGCTCATCGCTGTGTTGGCCCCGATCTGCCATTTCCCCTGCGGGGCGGCCACTTGGACGCGATGGGCCATTGATGTCTCGGGGCGGAGCGGGTTAGCTGGCGATCTCTCCTGAATATCCGTTTCAGGGGACTTCGCCTCGGGGGGCGACGGGTCACGGGGAAGGTGCCCACATGCCCGTCAAGGGTGAGCAGACGCAGTTTGCGTCCAACGACGCGGTTGCAGCAGGCATACGAGAACTCGCCAGGAGCGTGCGACTGCATGGGGCGATCTGGATGGTCACGATCGTGGCCGTCCTGCCGCTCGCCTTGCTGCGCCCGGAGTTGATCGACCTGCCGAGTTCGGTGGTTGCTGGCGTGGGTGGCCTGGCACTGCTCTCGGCCATCGTGGTCGTGCTGCTGCCGTGGCAACAGATCGTCGAACGGCCCACCGGGCGGCGGGTGATCGAGGGCTATCCCCTTGCCGTGATCGCCTTGGCCGGTTCCCTCGAACTCTTCGCGCCCTGGTCGCCGATCTACGGGTTGATCATGCTGGTCGCGGCGGCGATGGGTGCGAACTACGTCCGCCGCAACACCCTGGTCGTCCTGCTGATGGCGCCCCTGTTGGTGTTCGTCGCCAGTTCGCTGCGCGCCGACGCGGACGTCCTCGTCGTGGCGTTCCTCGCCACGTCGACCGCGTCGGTCACGCTGGTCACCTGGCTCAACAGCCAGGCGCAGCGCGACGCGCTGCGCAGCGCGTCCGAGCGTCGCGCGCAGGCATCGCGAGCCGCCCGCATCGAGCGCCTCCTGAACGCCGCGGGCAGCTTCGGTTCGACCTCTGGGGAGGAAGTCGCCCAAGCCCTGACCGACGCCGCCGTGACCCTCGACTGGGAGGTCTGCGGGGTCCATGTGCTGGACCACACCCGGCGCGACGACGCCTACGTCGGGGCGCGTGGTGTGCCGATCAACCACGTGGGGCCCCTGGCCTCCTCGATCCACCGCGAAGTCATGCGGACGGGCCAACTCGTCATCCGGCCCGGTCGCAAGCCCGCGTCGCTGCTTGGTCGCAACGCCGAACCGTCGATGCCCCTGATCGCCGCCCCGGTGCTGGTGCGTGGTGCCCTGCGTGGCGTCATCAGCGTCGGGTCACGATCGCGGGTCACGCCGACGAACGAGGACGTCGACGTGCTCACCAAGTTGGTCGAGTGCGCGGGGAATGCGTTCGGTGTGGTGGACGACTTCGCCAGCCGGGAGCAGGCCGTCGCCGAGATCGAGCGACTGGGCCAGCAGAAGCAGGACTTCCTGGGAACGGTCTCCCACGAGCTGCGCACGCCGCTGGCGATCGTGCTGGGCATGGCGGAGACGATCGACGTCCACTGGGACGCCCTTCCCGACGAACGACGCCATGACATGGCGTCGCGCCTGCATGCCAATGCCGCCGGCCTGGAACACGTCGTCGAGGCGCTCCTGGACTACTCCCGCCTCGAAGCCGGCATGATCCAGCCACAACGTCGCCCCGTCGCCCTGATCGACGTGGTCGTCGGGGTCGTCGATCGACTCAAGACCCTCACGGTCGGGCACCAGGTCTCGGTCGTCGATCGGGAACGCACCGGCAAGCTGCATGCCTGGGTCGACCCGATCCTGTTGGAGCGTGTCGTCGAGAACCTGGTCACCAACGCGTGTCGCCACACACCGGCCGGCTGCCACGTCCGCGTCGAGGTCATCGAAGAGGTGGATCGTGCGGTGATCGCGGTGATCGACGACGGGCCGGGCATCGCCGCCGCCGACCTCGAGCATCTCGGGGAGCGTTTCTACCGGGTCGGGAAGGATGCGACCCGGGCGACTCGAGGCCTGGGCCTGGGCCTGGCCTTCTGCCGCCAGGTCCTGGCGATGCATGGCTCGAAGTTGCAGATCGTCAGCGAGTTGGGCAAGGGCACGACCTTCTCCTTCGATCTCGCCTACCAGCAGGACGCGGAGCTCGAGGAGACGTTGATCCAGCTCTGACGCTCACTCGCCCACGGCGCCGTCGGTCAACTCGCGCAGGATGTCGAGGTGTCCGAGGTGGCGGGCGTACTCCTCGATCAGGTGGAGGTACATCCAGCGCAGCGAGAACGCGCCCCGTTCGTCGCTGACCGTGGCCCCGAGGTCGTCCAGGGATGCGCCGGCGACGACCGCCCGGCTGCGGTCGCATGCCGCCTTGAAGCCCGCGACGACCTCGTCCACGCTGAGGTCGCGGGCGGTCGTGAACTCCCAGTCGGGGGTCGCATCCCAGTCGACGGCGTTCCACGGGGCGCGCTCGTCCTCGCCAGCGAACTGCTGGCCGAACCACCAACCCTCCACGAGGGTGAGGTGGTGCAGCAGGCCGATCATCGTGGTCTCGGACGGCACGTGCCGCTGGGCTGTCTGTGCCTGGGTCAGTCCCTCGAGCTTCGCGATCGCGCCCTCCCGGTACCAGTCCAGGAAGGCGTCCAACAGCGTGCGTTCGTCGGCGGTCCGGTGCGGCGGCATCTCCGGGCGGCCACCGAAGGTCCAGTCCGCGGCCGGGGTCGCGGTCTCGTCCGCCATGAGGTGCTCCGTCACTGAACGCCGGGGATCCCGGCAGGTGACACGAACCTAGTGATCGGGCACGGGCCGGGCGAGGCGCACGTCGGCCAGGCGCAGGGGTCCGTACAGGTGCGGGAAGAACGCCCCGCCCCGTGACGGGTCCCAGCGCAGATCGTCGCCTTGGGCCTTCAGTGCGTCGGCGTCCAGGGTGAGCACCCAGAGTCCGTCCTGGCCGGCGAAGTGCTTCGCCAGGGTCTCGCCCACCTGCTCGGGCGTGGAGAAGTGCACGTAGCCGTCGCTGGCATCGATTGGGGCGCCGAAGGTGGCGCCAAGGTCCAGCAACTCGTCGAGTTGGGGTGACGTCAGGATCTTCAGGATCGGCGTCCCGACCTGCGTCGACCACGTCGGACCGTCGAGGTCGAGGCAGCGCCAGAAGAGGTCCTTGACACGCCAGTACCCCTCCGGGCCAAGCACGGCGCCGTGCTGCTTCGCGACGTCATAGCGCCTGCGGAGCGCCGGCATCGTGAGGCTGGCGACCTGGCTGGTCATCTGGGCGTCGAGAGCCGAGCCCTCTGCCACGACCTGCACACCGACGGGCGTGACGTCGCCGGAGGGGAGGGTGACCTCGGCGGTGAAGCTGGCGAACTCGGCCGTCCAGTTCTCTGGCTGGGCCCGGACCATGGCGCGGTCGAGGGACCGCACCGCCGTCGTGAACTCGGTCGCGACAACGAGGACGTCGACGTCACCCTTGGTCAGGCTGTCGAGGTGCTGGCTGGACCCCAGGGCAGAGGTCTGGCCCGGCACACCGGCGTCGGTCAGCCGACCGGCCACGGCAGCGACGGCGTGCAAGGTGGCGGCGACGAGGTCGGCGTCAACGGGGCGCAGGACAACCGGCACGGGAGAGGGGGAGTTCATGGTGTCAGTCTGCCTCGGCCATCGTCCCCCGGCCGTCTCACCCTGCGAGTGCCTCGCGCAGGAACGCGAGCCGGCTGGGTTCCACCGCGAACCAGGACCAGCGCCCGCGCTTCTCTCTCGTCAGCAGACCCGCGTCGACCAGGACCGAGAGGTGGTGCGAGACGGTGGGCTGACTGCGGCCGACGGGCTCGACGAGGTCGCAGACACACGCCTCCCCGGCCTCGGCCGCTGCCACCATCGAGAACAGCCGCAGCCGCACGGGATCGGCCAGCACCTTGAAGGCAGCGGCGAGTTCCTCCGCCTCGTCCTCGCCCAGTGCCTGGTCGAGGACGGGGGCGCAGCAAGCGGTGATGGGTTCGGTCATG
>CBDTZE010000051.1:0-9606 GCA_965364815.1 uncultured Nitriliruptoria bacterium
AACGCCGCCAACGGCTCGTTCCCGGCGATCATCGACGTGCACCTCGTCGACTACAAGGTCCGGATCCTCGAGGCCTCGCAAGGCACCGACGCCGTGACTCGCGTCCTGGTCACGGCCACCGACGGGCACACGACCTGGGACACGGTCGGGGTCCACCCCAACGTCGTCGAGGCTTCGTGGAAGGCGCTCTCGGACGCCTACACGTTCGCCCTGCTGCGCGACGACTGGCGCTGACCCCGGTCGGGGCGGTTGCCTGAGGGGCGTCCCCACCCCACGACCTCGTCGAGGCACCGTCATGGCTCGCTACGTCCGCTTCGTCCACGAGGGCGCGCCCACCTATGGCGTGCTCGACGGCACCGACGTCGCCATCATCACCCCGCATCCGTTCATGGCGCACACGCCGACGGGGCAGCGGGTGCCCTTGGAGGGCCTGCGTCTGCTGGCACCCGTCATCCCGTCCAAGATCGTCTGCGTCGGACGCAACTACGCCGCCCACGCCGCCGAGTTGGGCAACGACCTGCCGGCGGAGCCGCTGCTGTTCCTGAAGCCGTCGTCCGCCGTCGTGGGGCCCGAGGAGCCGATCCGGCTCCCGACGGCCATGTCCAAGGACGTCCAGCACGAGGCCGAGTTGGCGATCGTCATCGGCGCCCTGGTGGCTGACGTGGACGAGGACACCGCGGCGATGGGGATGGGTCACACGGGCGCCCCGATCTTCGGCTTCACCGCCGCCAATGACGTCACCGCACGTGACCTGCAGCGCAGCGACGACCAGTGGACTCGCGCCAAGGGCTTCGACAGCTTCCTGCCGCTGGGCCCGGCCATCTCGACCGACCTCGACCCGTCCGACGTCCGGGTCCGCTGCGTCGTCAACGGCGAGGTCCGCCAGGACGGCACCACGAAGGACCTGATCTTCACGGTCCCGCAGTTGGTGTCCTACATCAGCAAGGTCATGACCCTGCTGCCGGGTGACATCATCCTGACCGGCACGCCCGAGGGCGTCTCGACCATCTTCCCCGGCGACACGGTGCGCGTGGAGATCGACGGCATCGGCGTCCTGCGCAACCCCGTCGTGGACCGCGCGGCGGAGAAGACGATCTCCGGCACGGTCACGACACAGCCGGCACCGGACGCCTGACCGTCCGTCACCTGGCGACGAGGGCGAACAGGAAGAAGGCGATCGGGATGATCATCGCGGCCGCTGCCACCAGGCCCACGGTGCGCGCGACGTTCCCACTGGCCAGGCGGCTGATGAAGCCGACCTGCAGGTACTCGTCGTCGTTCACGTCGTTCCCAGCGGTGTTCGGCTGCCGCGAAGCTCGGGGCGCCTGCTCACAAGGGTAGGTCGAGGGCGCGCGCGGCCTCCTCGACATCAGCAAACACCTCGTCGGACTTGGGTGACAGGCGCCAGACCAGCACGGCGTTCAGCATCGTCACCACGCCGGCCACGAAGAAGGCCGTCGTCACCGCGTCGGTGAACGCGACACGGATGGCGAACTGGGCCGCGACCGGGTCGGGAGCGTTGGCTGCGATCTGCAGGGCGGCCCCCACGGAGTCGAGTGCCAGTTCGCGGACGCGCTCGGGCACCTCGCCGAACTGGGCCAGGACATCGGCCATGTTCGACTTGTAGAGCGTCGCCATGATGGAACCGAGGATGGCGATTCCCATGGCGCCGCCGATCTCGCGCGTGGCGTCATTGACCGCCGAGCCGACGCCGGCGCGATCGCGGGGGAGGGCCGACATGATCGAGCCCGTCGAGGGCGCCATCACCATGCCGCCACCGCCGCCCAACAGCACGAGGCCGATGGCGATCATGGGGTACGGCGTCGTGACGGTGAACGTCGACAGGAAGAAGAAGCCGACACCGACGACAGCCAGGCCGGTGCCGACCACCGGGCCGTGGCCGAACTTCTCGACCATGCCAGCGGAGCGAGGAGCCGAGGCGATGAGGGCGAAGGTCATCGGAAGCGAAGCGACACCAGCGGCCAGGGGCGTGTACTCGAGGACGAACTGCAGGTACTGCGTGGCGAGGAAGAACATCGCGAAGAAGCTGAAGAACGCCAGGGCGATCGTGAGCGCCCCGACGGAGAAGCGGCGGTCACGGAACCAGGACAGTTCCAGCATCGGGTGTTCGGTGCGGTTCTCCCACAGGCCGAATGCCACCAGGCCAGCGGCACCGACGATGAAGCCCGACAGGACCATGGGGTGGGTCCAGCCCTGCTCGGGCCCCTCGATGATGCCAAACAGCAACGCGCCGAGGCCGACGATGGAGAGGACGGCACCGACCGGGTCCAGCGGGCGGCGCTTGCTGTCCCTGGTCTTGGGCAGCAGCAGCGCCCCGACGACCAGCGCGAAGGCGATGGTCGGGATGTTCACGAAGAACACCGAGCCCCACCAGAAGTACTTGAGCAGGACGCCGCTGGCGAGCATCCCGATGGCGCCGCCGGCACCGGCGAAGGCGGCCCAGATGGCGATGGCCTTGGCGCGCTCCGCGATCGGGAAGACGTTCGTGAGGATGCTCAGCGTGGACGGCATGACGAAGGCCGCCCCGACGCCCATCAGGGCACGCAGCGCGATGAGTTGCGTCGGCGTGGTGGCGAAGGTCGCGGCCAACGCGGCAAGGGCGAAGACGACAAGGCCGCCCTGCAGCGCGCCCTTGCGTCCGTAGCGGTCACCGATGGCTCCGGCGGGAAGCAGCAGCCCGGCGAAGACGAGGGCGTAGGCGTCGACGATCCACTGGAGCTGGGTTTGCGTCGCCTCGAGCTCGCGGACCAACGTGGGCAGGGCCACGTTGAGCGAGGAGTTGCCGGCGACGATGATGACCAGGGACAGGCAGAGGATCGCAAGGATCCGCCAGCGCTGCTCTCCGGCCTGCTCGAGGGTGGGTGATGCCATGGGTCGTGCCTCAGTGCGGGTCGTGGCCGACGTGGTCAGCCACAAGTGGTTGTGAGACGGTAACGACTCGCCGCACGTCACGGTGCCGGCGGTTGGTGCCCTCGACTGGCCGTGGAAAGCTCACCTCAGCTCTCCATGATTGCCTCCCCGCAGACAGCAGGCCGCGCCGTGTCCAACGACATCCCCAACGTTCTCGCCGGTCGCTATGCCAGCGCCGACATGACGGCCATCTGGTCGCCGACGGCGAAGGTTCGCTTGGAACGCCAGTTCTGGATCGCCGTCCTTCGTGCCCAGAAGTCGCTGGGCATCGACGTGCCGGACGGCGTGATCGAGGCCTACGAGGCGGTCGTCGACGACGTCGACCTCGCCTCGATCGCCGAACGTGAGCGCGTCACCCGCCACGACGTGAAGGCCCGCATCGAGGAGTTCTGCGCCCTCGCCGGTCACGAGCACATCCACAAGGGCATGACCTCACGCGACCTCACGGAGAACGTCGAGCAGCTGCAGGTCCGCCGCGCCCTCGAACTGGTTCGCGGCCGGATCGTCGCCACGCTCTCCCGCCTGGCCGAGCTGGCCACCGAGCACGCCGAGTTGGTGATGGCCGGCCGGTCGCACAACGTCCCCGCCCAGGCCACGACGCTTGGCAAGCGCCTGGCCAACGCCGGCGAGGAGCTGCTGCAGGCCCACCGCCGCGTCGACGAGCTGATCACCCGCTACCCGCTGCGTGGTCTCAAGGGACCCGTCGGCACCCAGCAGGACCAGAACGACCTCTTCGAGGGCGACGGCGACCTGCTCGACAAGTTGGAGCGCGCCGTCGCCTCCCACCTCGGCTTCGACGAGGTGCTGGACAACGTTGGGCAGGTCTACCCCCGCTCGCTGGACCTCGACGTCGTCGCCGCACTGGTGCAGGTCGCGGCCGGACCGTCGTCCCTCGCCAAGACCATCCGGCTCATGGCCGGCCAGGAGTTGGCGACCGAGGGCTTCAAGCCCGGACAGGTCGGCTCGTCGGCCATGCCCCACAAGATGAACTCGCGTTCGTGCGAGCGAGTCAACGGTTTCACCGCGATCCTCGGCGGCCACCTCGCGATGGTCACCGCGCTTGCGGGTGACCAGTGGAACGAGGGCGACGTGTCGTGCTCGGTCGTGCGCCGTGTGGCGCTGCCCGACGCCTTCCTGGCGATCGACGGGCTCTTCGAGACCTTCCTCACGATCCTTGACGAGTTCGGGGCGTACCCGGCGGTCGTCGACCGTGAGCTCGACCGCTACCTGCCCTTCCTTGCGACGACCCGCATCCTGGTCGCCAGCGTCAAGGCCGGTGTCGGCCGCGAGGCCGCGCACGAGGCCATCAAGGAGCACGCCGTCGCCGTCGCGCTGGAGATGCGCGAGCAGGGACGTGGCGACAACGACCTGTTGGACCGCCTGGCCGCCGACGATCGCATCCCGTTGACGCGCGCCGACCTCGACACGCTGCTGTCGAACCGTCTCGCGTTCGTCGGCGCCGCACCGGCGCAGGTGGAGCGCTTCGCTGCATCCGTCGAGGTGTTGGCGAAGGCCGACCCCACCGCCGCTTCCTACCGCCCCGGGACCATCCTGTGAAGCCCACCCTGACCGCCACCGTTGTCGTCGTCAACTACAACGGCAAGGACGTCGTCCTCGACTGCCTTGAGGCGTTGCGTCACCAGACCTACCCGCAGGACCTGCACGACGTCATGGTCGTCGACAACGACTCCAAGGACGGCTCGGTCGAGTTGATCGTCAAGCAGTTCCCCGAGGTCCAGGTCATCCGCAACAAGGACAACACCGGGTTCTCCCCGGCGGTGAACCAGGGCGCCCGCGCGACCGACGCTGACGTCGTCGTGCTGATCAACCCGGACGCCATGGCGCAGCCGGACTTCCTGCTGGAGATCCTCGCCCCGCTGCACCGCGACCCGGCCGTGGCCTGTGTCGGCGGCCTCGTCCTCGACGAGCACGGCAAGAAGGTCGACTTCGGTGGCGGCGAGGCATCGTTCTACGGCCACGGCTTCCAGGCCCACCAGGGCGAGCCGGCGGACACCATCCTGCGCGAGGGCCCGACCCTCTTCGCGACCGGGGCGTCGCTGGCCTGTCGCCGTGACGTGTTCCTGGAGTCGGGTGGACTGGACGAGGAGTTCTTCGCGTACTTCGAGGACGTCGACTTCGGTTGGCGCCTGTGGGTTCTTGGCCACAAGGTCTGGTTCGCCCCGAAGTCCGTCTGCCACCACATCGGTCACACGACCGTCAAGCGCTTCCCGCCGGAGCGCTGGCGCTATCTGCTGGAGCGCAACGCCCTCGCGACGATCTACAAGAACTACGGCGACCAGATGCTGGCGCGGGCCCTTCCCGGCGCCGTCATGCTGGCCGTGGCGCGCGGCCTCGTCGTCGACGACGGCAGCGACCTGGGCGACTACCGGATCAAGGCGGAGTACGCGGGCAAGCCCGCCCCGACGCCCCAGCTCACCAGCGGGGCCGGGGCGCACCTGGCTGCCGTGCGTGACTTCACGCTGTGGCTCGACTCGCTGAACGAGAAGCGCGACTTCATCCAGGCCAACCGTCGCCGCCGCGACGACGACATCCTGACGCTGTTCCGCAAGGGCCTGGTTCCCAACCACCCCGACCCGGCATTCCTCGCCGCGTTCGCCCAGGTCACGAAGACCTTCAACCTCCCGTTCTCCGCGAACGCCCGCGCGCGTGTCGTCATCGCGACGGGGGACCGCCTGGGCGAGAAGATGGCCGGGCCGGCGATCCGGGCCTACGAGATGGCCAAGCAGTTGGCGCCGGACCACGATGTCCGGCTGGTGTCGGTCCAGAGCCCGGAGCTCAAGGGCACCAAGGGGCGCAAGAGCCGGCCGGGCAAGGCCGACTTCGACATCGGCCACCTGACCTCGCTCACCTGGCGTTCGTATGCGGACTGGGCCGACGTGCTCATCGTCCAGGGTTCGGTGCTGACCCGCTTCCCGCACCTCGCCCGTGGTGACACCTACGTGGCCGTGGACGCCTATGACCCCTTCCAGTTGGAGGGGCTGGTCCGTGCCGCGGGCGAGATGGACGACGGGGCGCGGTCGGAAGACCGGGCGCACCTGGAGGCCACGCTCGCCGCCGACCGCCTCAACCGTGCCGACGTGGTGCTGTGCGCCTCCGACCGCCAACGCCAGTGGCTGCTTGGCCAACTCACCGCCATGGGCAAGATCGACCCGGCGATGGTCCGCAAGGACCCGGCGCTGTCGTCGTTCGTGCAGGTCGTCCCGTTCGGTCTGCCCGACGAGGCCTTCGCGCCGAAGCAGTCACGCCTTCGCGAGGCCTTCCCGTCCATCACGACCGACGACATCGTCCTGGTCTGGGGCGGCGGGATCTACGAGTGGTTCGACCCGGCGACCCTGGTGCGAGGCGTGGCCAAGGCGGCCGCCGCCGATCCGCGGATCAAGTTGGTCTTCCTCGGCACCCGGCACCCCAACGCCACCGTGCCGACCTCCGCGCGCGTCGGCGAGGCGGAAGCGGTTGCTCGTGAGCTCGGGGTCCTGGGCACCCAGGTCTTCCTGCACGACGGCTGGGTCAACTACGACGAGCGCGCGGACTGGCTCGGCGACGCGGCGATCGGCACCTCGACGCACTTCCGGTCGATCGAGACCGAGCTGGCCTACCGGACCCGGATGCTGGACTACTTCTGGGCCGGCCTGCCGATCATCTGCACCGACGGCGACGCCATCGCCGAAGAGGTCCGCCAGGGCGGCCTCGGCGAGGTCGTCCCCGAGGGCGACGTGGCTGCCGTTGCGGCCGCCATCGCGAAGCTGGCCGACCCCGACCACCGGGCCGAGGTCGCGCAGCGTGTGCGTGAACACGCCGCGTCCCGTTCGTGGTCGCAGGTCCTGGCTCCCGTGTTCGAGTTCGTGGACGCCCCGGAGTTGGTCTCCGTGCGCTCACGTGACTCGTACCTGCGACCGGCCGGCTCGTCGGCGCGCTCCGGGATGTTCCGCGAGCGTTCTGCGGGCCAGATGGCGACCACCTTCGTGGGGTGGGCCAAGGACAAGGGCGTCAAGGACGCCTTCTCGGCCGGGGTCAACTCCCTGCGCGTGCGCCGTGCGGCCTCGAAGATCGAACAGGGCTGAGTCCTGCGCGCAGGTCGCGGTCTGCGCCGCGCCCCGACCTACCCTCCCGCCCTGACGCCAGCCACCGGCGTCCGGGCCCTGCCGTCATGATCTGGCCGGCCCGTCGCAGGCACCGCGAAGGGGCGGGCAGTGAGTGAGCTCGTCACCGCAGGGCGTCCGACCCTCTTTCGCGGCCCCCGTGAGAAGCTCCATGAGCTGTGGCGTGCCCGCGAACTCCTCCGGCAGCTGCTGTCGAAGGAACTCAAGATCCGGTACCGGAACTCGGCGCTCGGGTTCCTGTGGTCGATGATCACACCAGCCGCGATGACCGTCGTGTTCACGGCCGTCTTCGGCTTCCTGCTGAAGGTCCCGATCACGGACTACGCGGCGTTCTTCCTGCCCGGGTTCCTGGTCTGGCAGTTCTTCGCCAACAGCTCGCAGTCGTCCCTCGACGCGATCGTCGGCAACGGCCAGCTGATCCAGAAGGTCTACTTCCCGCGCGAGGTCCTGCCGCTGTCCCTGGTGTTGAGCCAGTTGGTGCACCTTGCGCTGGCCTTCGTCGTCCTGCTGCCGTGGGTCGCGTACCAGCGCGGCTGGTCCGCGGTCTTCCTCAACCTGCCTGCGGTGCTCATCGGGATGGTCCTGGTCGCTGGGTTCACCGCCGGTTTCTCCATGCTGCTTGCCGGTGCCAACGTGGGCTTCCGTGACCTCAAGGAACTGACGCAGATCCTCTTCCTGCTGTGGTTCTACGTCACGCCCGTGATCATCCCCCGGGCGATGATCACTCGCCTGGTCGAGGCCGACGACTCCACCGTGGCACGCGTGGCCGACGCGGTCGCGATGATCAATCCGATGACCTGGTACGTCGAGTGGTTCCAGACCTCGATGTACGGCGACGTCATCTGTGACGGCCCGGACCTGTGCCGGTCGACGGCCCCCCACTGGCCCGACCTCATGACCGTGGGCGTCTGCGTCGGCCTGGCCGTCGTTGCCCTGGTCGTGGGTTACACCGCCTTCACCAAGATGGCACGCACCTTCGCGAAGGCGGTCTGACATGGTGCTCGACCTGCTCGGCCGCTTCGGCAAGGACGACGACCATCGCCCCGCGATCGAACTGCGCGCGGTCAAGGAGACGTTCCGTCTCTATCACGAGCGCCCGCCCGGCCTCAAGGAACGCCTCGCCCGCGGACGTCGCTCCTCGTACACGGACTTCAACGCCCTCGACGGCGTGTCGCTTCGCATCAAGCGTGGCGAGTCCGTTGGCGTCATCGGTCACAACGGCTCCGGCAAGTCGACCCTGCTCAAGGTCCTGGCCCGGATCCTGCCGCCGGACACCGGCACGGTCGAGATCAACGGGACCATGGCGTCCCTGCTGGAGTTGGGCGCCGGGTTCCACGGCGACCTGTCCGGCCGCGAGAACATCTACCTCAACGGGGCGATTCTCGGGCTGACCCGTGCCCAGGTCCAGGAACGGTTCGACGACATCGTCGATTTCGCCGGCATGCGCCAGTTCCTCGACACCGCGGTCCGCAACTACTCCTCGGGCATGACCGTGCGGCTGGGCTTCGCCATCGCCGTGCACGTCGACCCGGAGATCCTGCTGGTCGACGAGGTCCTGGCCGTCGGCGACGCCGACTTCCAGAAGCAGTCGCTGCGCAAGATGGACGAGTTCCGCGAAGAGGGCCGCACCATCGTCGTGGTCAGCCACGACCTCGCGGCCATCGAACGGTTCTGTGACCGCGTGATCGTGCTGGAACGTGGCCGCATCGTGTTCGACGGCTCGGCCCAGGAGGGCGTGCGCCACTACGGCCAGCTCAACGAGACCGCGCCGGAGGACCACGCACCCGCGACCCAGATCGGCGACGGCAAGGTCGAGATCGCCGACGTCGAGCTCAGCGACCTCTCGGGTCGACCGATCGACTCCATCCTTCCCTCGACCTCCATGCGCCTGCGGGTCAAGTTGGAGGCCAAGGAGTACGTCGAGGTCTGCTCGGTCGGGGCGATCGTGAACTCCGGCAAGCGGGAGCTCTACGAGGTCCACACGACCTGGCAGGGCCTGGGCATCGGACCACTGGCTCCCGGCCAGACGGCGACCGTGGACATCAAGCTGTCCGCGCGCGTCCTGGCTGGCCACTACGGCATCAGCGTCGCGGTGACCGATGCTCGCCAGCGCAACCGCCACGCGTGGGCGCCGGACGTGATCCGCTTCGACGTGCAGCCGTTCCCCGGCGCGGCCGGCATCGTCGACCTCGACGCCTCGACCTCGGTGCTGGAGGGTCCGGCCGTCCGCCTGCGTGAAGACCTCGCCGGCACCGGTCCGATCCCGGTCATCAAGGTCGAGACCCCGGCCGATGGCCAAGCTCTGCGGGCCGTCCCCAACCCTGACGCCGAGTCCTGACGCCCGCTGTCGGGTGGGTCAGCGTCGACGGCCGTTGGTGGCCTGGCCTCCGGCGACGATCGTGCTGAGCACGACGTGGGTCACCAGCGCCCCGAGCCCTGGCAGGTCGGCGGCGACCTGGCGGCTGAACCGGTCGTAGGCGTCGAGGTCGGCGACCTCGACGCGCAGGAGGTAGTCGGACGTGCCGGCGAGGTGGTGGGCCTCGATGATCCCCGG
>CBDTZE010000052.1:0-9468 GCA_965364815.1 uncultured Nitriliruptoria bacterium
CGTCGAGCGGGTTGCCATGATCCGCCACCAACTTGATGACATCCGCGACCTGTACGAGGGCGACCTGCGCTTCCTTGAGCGCTTCTGATCCCCGCATCGCCCCGTCTGCATCTGCATCTCTGAGAAGGCCACATCGTGAAGGTCCCACTGAGCTGGCTCCGTGAGTTCGTCCCCGTCGACCTGCCCGTCGACGAGCTCGTCGACGTGATGGGCGGCAACGGCCTCGAGGTCGACGGCGTCACCTACCCGGGCCAGGGCACCGACGGTGTCATCACGGCCAAGGTCGTGTCGTGGGAGGCGCACCCCGACGCGGACAAGCTCCGGGTCGTGCAGGTCGACCACGGCACGGGCGAACTGGTCGAGGTCGTCTGTGGCGCCCGCAACTTCGATGTTGGCGACGTGGTCGCCCACGCCGTTCCCGGGTCGTCCATCCCCGGCATGAAGCTCGAGCAGCGCAAGCTGCGTGGCGTGGTGTCCAACGGGATGCTGTGTTCGTCCCGCGAGCTGCAGGTCGGTGAGGACAGCGACGGCATCATGCTGTTGCCGGACGACACGGAACTCGGCGTGGAAATGACGCAGCTTCTGCCACTGGGCGAAGCCGTCATCGATGTCGAGGTGCTGGCCGACCGCGGTGATCACCACTCGATCCTCGGCATCGCTCGCGAGCTCGCCGCGATCCTGGATCTGCCGCTCACGCTCCCGAGCGCTGCCACGACCGACGTGGTCGGCCCGGTCGACGTCTCGCTCGACGAGGGCGACGGGTGCAGTCAGTTCGTGACCCGAACCGTGTCCGGCGTGGCTGTCGGGGCGTCGTCCTGGCAGCTGCGGATGCGCCTGGCCCAGTGTGGTGTCCGGGCCATCTCCAACGTCGTCGACGTGACCAACTACGTGATGCTGGAACTCGGCCAGCCGATGCACGCCTACGACCTCGACAAGGTCGCCGGGCCGGCCCTTGGCGTGCGTCTCGCGGCGGACGGCGAGACGTTGACCACGCTCGACGACAAGGAGCGCACCCTCGACCAGCGCGACCTCGTCGTCATCGATGCGAACGGTCCGGTGGGCCTCGCTGGCGTCATGGGCGGAGCGGAGACCGAGGTCTCCGACGCCACCCAGCGCATCGTGTTCGAAGCCGCGACGTGGAACGCGCCGATGGTGCGAGCCACCTCCCTGCGCATGCGGCTGCACTCCGAGGCCTCGCTGCGGTTCTCGCGGGGCGTCGACCCGATGACGGCCGAGCTGGCCTGTGGCCGCGCCGTTGATCTGCTTCGCGGCCTCGGCGAGCCCGTCGAGGACCTCGGACGCAACGTCGCGGGAGCCCCGGAGTTGGAGCGGGCCGCCGTTCGCCTGGACCCCGCGTGGGTCCGGCGCTTCATCGGCCTCGACGAGCTCACCGACGACCGCCAGGCCGAGCTGCTGCGCCGCGCCGGCTGTGAGGTCGTCAAGGACGACGAGATCCTCGTTGCCGTTGCGCCGACCTGGCGTCGCGACCTGTCGCGTCCCGCCGACCTGGCCGAGGAGATCGTCCGGCTCCACGGGTACGACAAGGTCCCGGCAACTCTGCCGATGACCGGCGTGACCGGTGGCCTCTCCGCCTCGCAGAAGGCCTGGCGCGAGATCCGCAACCTGCTGCTGGCTGCCGGCCTGCACGAGGCCGTGACGCGGCCCTTCGTGGGCGATGACCACCTCGATGGTGTGCTCCCAGGGGGCGATGCGGTCCGCCTGAGCAACCCCCTGGCGAAGGACGCTGCTGCGATGCGGACCTCGCTGGTCGAGGGCCTGCTCCAGGCCGTGCGTCGGAACGTGGGCCAGGGTCGCCCCGGCGTTGGCGTCTTCGAGATGGGCCGGATCTTCCGACGCGCTGGCGGGCCGCTGGACGCCCAGCTGGCCATCTTCGGCGACCGTTGGCGCTGGATGGACCACGAAGGTGACGCCCTGCCGACCCAGCCACGGGCCGTCGCGGTCGTGGTGCAGGGCCGCCAGGAGGGTCCGGGCTGGTTGGACACCGACGGGGGATGGGGCGTCGAGGACGTCCTGGCCGCCTTCGATCGCCTGGTCGACGCTCTTGGACCTCATGATGATCCGACGTGGCGTCTCGAGCGTCAGGCCGTCGACCGCCCCGGGTACCACCCGGGCCGGTCCGTGAGCCTGCACCTGCAGGGGGCCGAGATCGGCTTCGTCGGTCAGCTCCACCCGCGCGAGGCAGACGAGCGAGACCTGCCCGAGCCCGTCGCGGTCGGTGAGTTGCTGCTGGAACCATTGCTTGCCGCCCTGGGTGACGGGCGCCCACCCGTCCCGGGTCGTGCGATGGTCAAGCACCCGGCCATGAGCGTGGATGTCGCCCTGGTCGCGCCGGACGACGTCCCGTGGTCAAGGTTGGAACGGGTCGTGACGGACGGCGCCGGTGACCTGCTGGACCGCCTCTGGGTCTTCGACGAGTACCGAGGCGAGCAGCTCGGCGACGGTCATCGATCGGTCGCGGTGCGCCTTCGCCTGCAGGCCTCGGACCGTCAGTTGACCGACGAGGACAAGGCGGCCGTCCTGGCGGCCATCACCACGGCCGCCGAGGCGGCCGGGGCGACGGTCCGCAGCTGAGGTTCGTGCGTCGAACGCTCGCACCGCCGATGCTTGGGCAGGACGTGCGGCGTCGCGTGTGGAAAGCAGGGGAGTAGGTCCAACGTTCCCATCCCTTGTCAGGACTGCTTCATGCGCCGTCGCCACCTGCTGGCCGCCACGCCCCTCGCCATCGCCGCCATGGGCGCCGGACTGGTCGCCGCCGCGCCCGCTGCGAAGGCTGAGGGTCAGGGCAGCGCGAACGTGAGTCACGTCGCGCAGGTGCAGTTTGCCGACCTGCAGGGCAACCCGGACAGCAACCGCGGCACGGACATCGAGTTCGTGACGATGGACGTCGACGGCGAGCAGCGGACCTTCTCGCTCTCGGGCACGTACTACAACGGACTGGTGATCACCGACATCACCAACCCGGAGGCCCCGACCCACGCCAGCACCTACGACTGCGGGGTCGCCCAGGGCGACGTGCAGGTCTTCGAGCGTGAGGGCAGGACCTACGCCGTCTTCACCCGTGACACCGGCTACTCGCTGATGGCGGAGTCCGAGTGCGCCGTCTGGGCGATGGAGAACCGCGAGGCCGACTTCGCGGCGGCCAGGGGCTACGGCTCCTGGATCGCGGACATCACGAACCCCTACGCACCCAAGACGGTGTCCTTCGTGCCGTTCGATCGTGGGTCGCACAACATCACCGTGCACCCCTCGGGCGACTTCCTCTACAACTCCAACTCCGACTTGTTCACGACGGCGAACCTGCCGCTGATCGAGGTCACCGACATCACGGACTTCGACGCGCCCACGCGCGTCGCGGACCTCCCGCTGCAGGTCCGTCCGGGCCTGGGCAGCGAGTCGCACGACATCAGCTTCAACGACGAGGGCACCCGCGCCTACTCGGCTGCCATCGGCCAGACGGTGATCATCAACACCGAGGACCCGGCCAACCCCTCGGTCATCGCCACGATCGAGGACCCGGCGATCAACGTCGAGCACCAGGCCGAGTCCGTCCTCGTCAACGACCCGATCCTCGGTGAGCGCGAGTTCCTCATCGTCGAGGACGAGTTCGCCGGCGCCACCGGGACCGGACAGTGCCCCAACGGCGGTGTGCACGTCTACGACATCACGGACGAGCTCGAGCTCGCCCCGGTCAAGGTCGGGTTCTGGAACCTGCCCGCGACCCAGACGGGTCCGACCAACAAGACGCTCGGCGGCTGCACGGCCCACGTCTTCGACATCCACCCCGAAGAGCAGATCTTCACGATCGCCTACTACAACGGTGGCGTCCGCGTCGTCGACTACTCCGCGCTGGTCGGCGTCGCGCTCGGGAACGTCGGTCAGGGCATGAAGGAGATCGGCTGGTACCAGTTCGACGACATGAACGCGTGGTCCGTCAAGGCCCCGTTCGTGACGCGTGACGGTGTCTGGCACATGTACTCCGGCGACCAGGCCCGCGGCATGGACGTCTACCGCGTCGACCTCTCCGGGGCGGCCCCGCTCCCGACCGAGTTCGGTGACTGGCTGACCCCCGACCAGATCCTCGGTCGCACGCTGCGCAACCCGGTTGACCTGACGACCTACACGCCGAACTGCCTCCTCGGAGACAAGTTCGGCGCCGAGGCCTGAGCCTCTCGCTGCGCACCGCGACCCTGCTTCGGCGGGGTCGCGGCCTTTTTGCGATCATGCCGTGTTGTGCATGATCATGCACTCGCTGTATCTTGCGGATCAACAGGACTGAGCGAGGGACCGGTGGCACAGCAGGTCGGCATCGTCGGCGCTTCCGGGTACGGAGGGGCGGAGTTGGTGCGGCTCATTGCCACGCACCCCCAGATGGACGTGGCGGTCCTGGCGGCCCATTCGCAGGCCGGCGCTCCCGTGGCCTCGCTGTATCCGCAGTTGGCAGGGGATCGGGTCTTCGACGCGATCGACGTCGACCAGCTCGCCACCATGGACCTCGTGTTCCTGGCCACGCCCCACGGCCCTTCGATCGACCTGGGCGCGCAGTTGCATGACCGAGGCACCAAGGTCGTCGACCTCTCGGGTGGCTTTCGGCTCACCGCTGACGGCTTCGCGACCTGGTACGCAGAGACGCACCCGCGCCCCGACCTCGTCCCCGCGGTCTATGGCCTGCCGGAGTTCTTCCGCAAGCAGGTCGTCGACGCCACCTTGGTCGCCAACCCGGGCTGCTACGTGACGACGGCCCTTCTGGGACTGCGCCCGCTGACGCCGCTGCTGGTTCCCGGAACGATCGTCGTCGACGGCAAGTCCGGGACCTCCGGTGCCGGCCGTGCCGCCAAGGATGCCCTGCACCACCCGCACGTCTTCGGTGACCTGACGGCCTACGGGGCGCCCGGGCATCGCCACACGGGCGAGATCGAGCACTGGCTGTCCAACGACCTCGACGGACCCGCCGCCCAAGATGTGGGCGTCATCCAGTTCACGCCGCACCTCGTGCCCATGAGCCGCGGACTGCTGGTCACCGCGTACGCGACGGCTGCGCCCGGGACCACGTCAACGGACGTCCAGGACGCGCTGCATGCCGCCTACGACGACGAGGCCTTCGTGCATGTGTTGCCGTCGGGGACGTTCCCGCACACCAAGGCCGTCGCCGGCTCCAACGGGTGCCAGCTGTCCGCCCTGCTCGACGAGCGCACGGGGCGGATCGTGGTCACCAGCGTCATCGACAACCTGGGCAAGGGTGCAGCCGGCCAGGCGCTCCAGAACGCCAACCTCATGCTTGGCCTCGACGAGGGGCTCGGCCTGACCTCGATCGGGGTCTATCCATGACCGCGCCATGGGGGCCCCAGGATCGCTCGGCACTGACACCACTGGAGGGTGGCGTCACGGCCGTCGACGGCATCCGGGCCGCCGGCGTTGCGGCGGGGATCAAGCCGTCCGGCAAGCCCGACCTCTCCTTGGTCGTCGCGGACACGCCCGGAACGACCGCCGCGGTGGTCGCAACCCAGAACACCTTCCGCGCCCCGTGCGTGGACGTTGCCGTGGCCAACGCGGCGAACGGCCGTGCCCGGGTCGTCATCACCAACGCGGGCAACGCGAACGCCGGCACGGGCGCCGTCGGTCGTGACGACGCGGTCCAGACGACGGTTGAGATCGCCCAGCGCCTCGGGGTCGATCACACCGAGGTCATCCCGATGTCGACGGGCGTCATCGGCGTGCCGCTGCCCATGGCCGCACTGTTGGCGGGCCTCGACCCGGTGGTGGCGGCCCTGTCGGCCGACGGAGGGCCAGCGGCGGCTGAGGCCATCTGCACCACCGACTCGCACCCCAAGCAGGTCGCCTTCGAAGTCACCGACGACCACGGCACGTGCCGCATCGGCGTGATGGCCAAGGGCGTGGGCATGATCGAGCCAGCGATGGCCACGATGCTGTGCGTCGTCACGACCGACGCCCCGATCGCGGGTGGACTGCTTCGCCAGATGCTCCGCCGCGCGGTCGACCGGACGTTCAACCGAATCTCGGTCGACGCGTGTGGCTCGACGAACGACACGGTCGTGGCCCTCGCCACGGGGACGGCGACGATGCCTCCCTCCCCGCGCACCATCGAGACGGCCCTGGAGGCGGCGCTCGCCGACCTGGCGTTGATGATCGTGCAGGACGGTGAGGGCGCCACGAAGGTCGCACGGATCCAGGTGCTCGGCGCCCAGCAGGAGGCCGACGCGGTGGCCCTCGGACGATCGGTGGCGGCTTCCAGCCTGTTCCGCTCCGCGCTGTGGGGCGCTGACCCGAACTGGGGCCGGGTCCTGTCGGCGATGGGGACGACGACGGTCGACTTCGATCCTGCCCGCGTGCACGTCTCGTTCGGTGGCATCACCGTCTGCCGGTTCGGCACGGCGGCGACCTTCGACCGCGGTCAGGTCGCGGCAGCCATGGCCAAGGACGACGTCGATGTCGTCGTGGACTTGGGGCAGGGCCGCCACGAGGCCACATTCCTGACCTGCGACCTCACGCCGGAGTACGTCAAGTTCAACGGGCTGTACACCACATGACGACCACGAATGACGGCGGGGCCGTTGCCCCACACGATCCGCGTTCCGCGGCGGCGCAGTCCAAGGCCGCGGTGCTGCGCGAGGCACTTCCCTGGATCACGCGCTTCCACGGGCGCACGGTGGTGGTCAAGTACGGCGGCAACGCCATGGTCGATGGTGAACTCAAGCGGTCGTTCGCCGCTGACATCGCCTTGCTCCACTTCGTCGGTCTGCGCCCCGTGGTCGTGCACGGCGGGGGGCCACAGATCACGGCCCTCGCGGACCGTCTCGGTGTCGAGTCCGACTTCATCGGCGGCCTGCGGGTGACCGACGACGCGATGATGGACGTGGTTCGCATGGCGTTGCTCGGCGACGTGAATCCGGAACTCGTGGGCCTGGTCCAGGAAGCCGGAGCGCCGGCCGTGGGCGTCGCCGGCACGGACGCGAACCTGCTGACCGTCCGCCCTGCCGTCGGCCCCAACGGCGAGGACCTTGGCCGCGTTGGTGAGGTCGTCGAGGTCGACACGACCGTCATCGACAAGTTGCTCGACGACGGCCTGCTGCCCATCGTCGCCACCATCGGCCGTGATGCCAGCGGCCAGGACCGCAACGTCAACGGCGACCTCGCGGCCGGGGCGATCGCTGCCGCGCTCGGTGCGTCCAAGCTCGTCTACCTGACCGACGTCCCGGGGCTCTACCTCGACTTCGGGGACGAGGGATCCCTCATCAGCCAGGTCTCCACCGACCGCCTGCGGGGGATGCTGGAGTCCGGCGATCTGCACACCGGCATGCTGCCCAAGGTCCGATCCATCATCCAGGCGATCGACGCCGGCGTGCCGCAGGCCCACATCCTCGACGGTCGCGTCCTGCACGCGATGCTGATCGAGATCTTCACCGACGAGGGTGTCGGGACCATGATCACGGCGGATGCCGGCGGTGACTCCGGCGTGACGTTCGAGACCCACGAGGTCGCGCGATGACGCAATCACCACCTGCGGGCGTCGCCCTCGACGCCGCCCTGTTCACGGAACGACTCGCCGAACGCGGGCGCCAGCACGTCATGGGGACCTACGGCGAACGCCCCCTGGCGTTCGTTCGGGGCGAGGGCACCGCGCTGTTCGACGGGGCGGGACGTCCGCACCTCGACTTTCTGAGCGGCCTCGGCGTCACGTCCCTCGGTCACTCGCACCCGGCGGTGACTGCTGCCGCGGCTGCGCAACTCGGCACCCTGGTCCACGTCTCGAACCTCTACTGGACCGAGCCAGCGATCGCCCTCGCCGAAGACCTCGCGATGGTGACGGGTTGGCCTGACGCCAAGGTGTTCTTCGCGCAGTGCGGCGGCACGGCGAACGAGGCCGCGATCAAATTGGCGCGTCGCCACGGCAAGAAGCAGGCCGACGACAAGGTGCGGGTCGTCACGCTCAGCAGTTCGTTCCACGGTCGGACGCTGGCGACGTTGGAAGCCACCGGACAGCCTGCCAAGCACACGCCCTTCGAGCCCCTCGCCGGGTTCGTCGACACCGTCGCCTGGGACGACGCGCAGGCGCTGACCGACGCCGTCGGGCCCCAGACCTGCGCGGTCCTGCTCGAGGTCGTCCAGGGCGAGGGCGGCGTGCGTCCCGTCCCGGACGACGTGCTGCTTGCCGCGCGGGCGGCCTGTGACGCGCACGGGGCGCTGCTCATCATCGACGAGGTCCAGACCGGCCTGTGTCGCACCGGGACCTGGTTCGCGTTCCAGGGCACACCGGTCGTCCCGGACGTGATCACCCTGGCGAAGGCCCTGGCCAACGGCCTGCCCATCGGAGCCTGCATCGCCCACGGTGACGCAGCGGACGCCCTGGAGGCAGGGCACCACGCCACCACCTTCGGCGGGAACCCCGTCACGGCCGCTGCGGCGCGGGCCGTCATCGCCGAGATGGCGAGCACGGGTGTCCGTGACAACGTCGTCGATCGGTGGGAGCAACTGGACGCCGGCATCACCACCTTGGTTGGCTCGTCTCCGTACGTGACCGGTCTGCGCGGTCGCGGCCTGCTGCTCGCCGTCACGCTCGACGCGCCGGTGGCGAAGGCCGTGGAACTCGCCTGCCGCGAACGCTTCCTGCTGGTCAACGCCGTCGCCGACGACGCGATCCGGCTCGCCCCACCACTGAACGTCCGCCCTGACGAGGTCGAGCTCGCGCTCGAGATCCTCGCCGCCGCCCTGGCCCATGTCGCGGCCACCCAAGAGGAGAACGCCCGATGAGCGCCAAGATCCTGGTCATCGAAGACGATCCCGACGTCACCACGCTGCTGTCGGAGATCCTGCGCATCGAGGGTTTCGAGGTCGATGTCGCGGCGGACGGCCTCGCGGGCTTGCTCAAGCTGCAGTCTGCGCCGGCCGACGTGACGCTGCTGGACATCATGATGCCCGACGTCGACGGCGAACGGGTCCTTGCGCAGCTCCGCGAAGAAGGTGGCGGCACGGTGCGGCAGAACGTGATCGTCATCACCGGATCTCCGGACGGCGCGGATCGGTCGCGGGACGTGCTCGGGGCGGAGAACGTCTTCGCCAAGCCCTTCGATCCCGAGTTGCTCCTGCTGCGGATCCACGCGCTGCTGGCGGAGGGCTGAGCCATGGCCACTGACTTCCTGCGCAGCGACGACCTGACGCCCGACGAACTCCGTGCGGTCCTTGCCGACGCCGCCGTGCTCAAGACCGAACGCATCGCTGCCCGGGCCGCCGGTCGCGCGCCGATGCGGGACGAACTCGGGGGCCGCTCCGTCGCCGTCGTGTTCGAGAAGCCCAGCCTGCGGACCCGCGTCTCGTTCGAGGTCGCCATCCACGAGCTCGGTGGCCACGCGATGAAGGTGGACGACGCCGAGATCGGTCTCGGCAAGCGCGAGACCATCGCCGACACCGCGCAGGTGCTGTCGCGCTACGTCC
>CBDTZE010000053.1:0-9367 GCA_965364815.1 uncultured Nitriliruptoria bacterium
GGCGAGCGGCGCGTCGGTCGGGAAGGTCAGCCGGGCCACGTCGTCGACCGTTTCTACCAGTGTCATCGTGCCTTCGGGCACCTGGCCCAGCGTGCCGATCACCTCTGGGTGGCCGGCGTGACCGACGAAGACGATGTATCGTCCGGCTTCCACCTGGCGTTCGGCCTGGCGGTGGACCTTGCTGACCAGCGCCCAGTGCTCGCCGTCGATGCCGTCGATGACCCACAACTCCCAGAGCGGCTTGCGGCGGTCCAGTGGCCGGGCCATCACCCGGGACACCAGGTCCTGCAACTCGTCGACGCCGCCCTCGCCGGGCAGGGTCGTGCGGCGGACGTGGAAGCCGAGGTCGAACTTGTCGTCGTCGACCCAGACAGGGCGGGCGATTCCCATCGGGACGCCCTGCAGACGCTGGCGCAGCCGCGGGGCGTGGATCAGCCGGGACCCGACGTGGACGGCGAACTCGTCCGGGCTGGGCGCGGGGCCCTCCAGGACGATGATCGAGCCGACGTGGAGGTGGTTGTTGCCGCTCTCGAGTTGCAGGAACGACGCGTCGAGAGCACTGAGGCGCTCCACGGATGGCTCCTGTGACGTGGCGAGGGGGACGTCACGAAGCGTAGGCACCGCCCAAGTCGGGACAACGCAGGGGGTGGCCCTGTGACCGCAGGACGAAACGCGGACCGCCCCGGACCGGTGTGGTCGCGGGGCGGGGCGTTCGACTTCGTTGGTGGACCCGAGCGGAATCGAACCGCTGACATCTGCCTTGCAAAGACAGCGCTCTGCCAACTGAGCTACGGGCCCGTACTTGGCGCGCGATGGTACGCGGCGAGGCCCGACGCCAAACTCGCCGTGCGAGCGTCAGGCTGGCGCGGCGGTGACCCAGCCGAACTCGGAGCTGATCCGGACGCCGGTGGCCGGGTCGTGCAGCGGGGCGATGACCTCGTGCAGTTCCTCGCAGAAGGCGTCGTGGCCGACGGCCTCGATGGCCGGGATGGACGGGCCGGCTGCCGCCATCGCGCGCACGGCCGTTGCGACGTCGGGCCACTCGGCGACCACGTCGATCGTGCCCTGGTCGAGGATGCGGAACGAGGCATCGCGCAGCATGTCCTCGGCGACGCGCCGGGTGTCGCCCAACTCCATCGTGGCGGCCTGGTGGCTGGGCGGCGACAGCTCCACGATCTTGAGGAAGTAGGGCAGCAGCCCCATCCGGCGAGGGGAGCCCCAGAACGTCATCCCGAACGCCCCGTCCTCGCGCAGCACCCGCCGTGCCTCGTCCAGCCCTCCCTCGCAGCCCTTCCAGATCCCGTTGAAGCTGGTCACCACGTCGAAGCAGTCGTCGGTGAAGGGGAGCGCGTTCATGTCGCCGACGTGGAAGTCGCCCGCAGGCGTCCTGGTCTGCGCGATCCGGATCAGTGCTTCCGAGGCATCCAGCCCGGCCACCGTCGCCCCGCGCCGGTTGGCCGTGTTGGCCGCCAGGCCCGACCCGCACGCGATGTCGCAGAAGTCGGTCCCCTCGCCGACGCCGAGGTTGCGCAGGAGCAGGTCGTTGGCCGGCTGGGCATACGGCTCGAAGAGGTACGCCCACTCCAGGGCACGGGCGCCCCAGCCGAGGCCGGCCGCCTTCCACGTCGCCGCACGCGCGTCCTGGTCGACGGGGCTGCTGGCTGCGCTGCTCATGGGGTCTCCTGCCGTCGAGTACGACCGATCGGTCGTTCTTCAGACAGTACGACCGATCGTGCTAACTTGTCAACATGGCAACGACGAAGCAGCCCCCGCGGCGCAAGCGCTCGGATGGAGAGCGGACCAGGCGCACCATCCTCGAGGCGGCAGTCAGCCTCTCCACGGTCGAGGGGCTCGACGGCCTGAGCATCGGCAAGCTCGCGGCCGCCAGCGGCACGTCCAAGAGCGGGCTGTACGCCCACTTCGGCTCCAAGGAAGAGTTGCAGTTGGCGACCGTCGAGGCGGCTCGCGAACTGTTCATCGACGTCGTCATCACGCCCGCGCTGGCGGAGACCGGGGTCGATCGGCTTGCTGCGCTCTGCGAGTCCTTCCTGGGCTACGTCCAGCGCCGCACGCTGCCCGGTGGCTGCTTCTTCGCCTCCGTCGGGGCGGAACTCGGCGGCCGGTCCGGTCCGGTGCGTGAGCGCATCGCCGTGTCGCAGCGCGAATGGATGGCACTGCTGACCGATGCCGCCGAGGTCGCCGTCGCGCGTGGGCACCTCCGTGCGGACGCGGACATCGCCGGCCTCGTCTTCGAGTGCAATGCCCTCGTCGTGGCCGCGAACTCGTCGTTCATCCTGCACGAGGATCCGAGCGTGATCGAACGGGCCCGCACCGCCGTGGCACGCGCCATCGCTGCCCGGACGCCCTAGGTCATCCCGGACACGGCGGTCGGCTGTCGCCCGCCGCACGGTCGGTCCGGCGTCCCGTGGCCACCTCGGCACACTTGCCGCATGCTCCGCTACCTCGCCCTCGCTGCCTTCGCCCTCGTCGCCCTCATCGTGGGGCAGGGCTTCGGGTGGAAGTACGTCTTCGCGCCACTGCTCGGCTGGGCGTTCATCCGCTGGGCGCTGGCCAGTCTGCGGTCGATGGCAGCGGGCGGAACCCCGGCCGCGATGGAGCGCGAGAACGCCCCGCGGGTGGCCTCGACCCTGCGCGAGCGAACGATGTACTGGTGCGAGGAGTGCGGCACCGAGCTGCTGCTGGTGATGCGTGGATCTGGCGTCATCCCCCGCCACTGCGGCACGCGGATGCACGAACGCGTCGAGGTGCTCGGTGGTGGCCAGGCGCCCGCAGACGCCTGACGGCGCCGGTCGCGTCAGCGGGTCTCGCCCTGGCTGATGCGTTCCGCGCGATCGCTGACGGTCCGGAAGTCGCCCCGTCCGGGTCGGTCCGGGACCATGCCGTCCGTCCCCGAGAATCCCCACCCGTTGAGTTTCACACCAACGCGGGAGAACTTGCGTTGGAGTTCACCACCACACGAAGTGCACGGATCGGGCATTTTGGACTTCTCGTGCGAGAGCAGGCGATCTGTGCGTTCATCGCACGACACGCACTGATATTCGTAGACCGGCACGGGGTTGTCCCCAACTATCTGTGGAAAGTGCATGGACGAATGTGGAGAAGCGGTGACGAACTAGCGCTCTGTCCACAATCGTCGGAATCCGTGGGCACGGGTGTCCGGAACGGGCCACCGAGCGGCCATTTTGGACCGGGTCATGGCGGGTGGGTCACCGCCAGCGGGTCAGCACGCCGAAACCACCAGCCAGCAGGATGAAGCCCAGGACCAGCGACCAGTTCGGTCCGAAGAGCGGCAGGTCGTTGGTGAAGCGCCCGACGACCGGCAGATAGCCGAGAAGAATCACCAGGACGCCGGCGATCACACCACCGAGGCCGACGCGCGGCACCCAGTCCGGGCTGGGGTCGGGCGCGCGGACAGGCGGCGGCGCCATCTGCGACGGGCGCGGACGGGTCTTGTTGTTGCGGCGGTGCTTGCTTTTTGGCATGTCGAAGAGCGTAGCCATCGACGGAACCCAGATCGCCCGCCAGCGGTTACCTTTCACGACGGCCCGCGCCGCGTTGGACGCGCGTGGACCACACCGGCACCGGAGCAGGCATGCAGTCGACGATCGCACAGCGAGCCGCGCGAGGCTTCGGCTGGACGCTGATCCTCGTGGGTGTCCACATCCTGCTCTACCTGTCGTACCTGCTGTGGTGGACCAACCTCGAGACGGACGCCGCGCAGCAGGACCTGCTCGAGGAGTTCGCGTTCGACTTCTCCGACCCCGATGCGTTCATCGCGGGCGAGTTCGACCCGACCGACGATGGCCAACAGGAGACCGTCGAGGTCGGCAACGCCTACGCCGCGATGTGGTTCGAGCGCGACGGCGAGCGGATCGTGAACGAGGACGTCATGTACGTCGTCGAGGGAGTGGACCTGCCGACGCTGCGCAAGGGCCCCGGTCACGACCCGCGGTCGTCGGCGCCCGGCCAGGCCGGCAACTTCGTGATCTCTGGGCACCGCACCACGTACGGGGCGCCGTTCTACAACCTGAACGACTTCCAGGTCGGTGACGAGATCCACGTCGTCGACCGCGATGGCGTCGAGTGGATCTACGACGTCGCGGAGCAGGACACCGCAGAGAAGTCGTATCGGATCGTTCGGCCCACCGACGTGTGGGTCATCAAGGACGGGGCGTTCGGCGACGGCCCGATCCTGACGCTGACGACCTGCCACCCACGCTGGTCGGCCGCCCAGCGCCTCGTCGTCTTCGCGGAGTTGCGCGTCGACCCGACCGACGGCGGTGACGCATGACCACGCCCTCCACACCGGACGCCCCGCCGACCTCCCGGCGGGAGCAGGCCAAGAACACGAAGGCCGAGGCCGCGTCGGTCACCGTCGTCGAGACGAAGAAGAACGCTCCCGGCCGTGGCCGCAGGATGCTCAAGGTCGTCGTCGGCCTGGTGCTGGCCCTGCTCTGGATCCGGTTCGTGCTGTTCGCCGGGGTCTTCCCGATCGTCGAACGCCGCTTCGACTCGCCGGAGATCGCCCCGGCCGAGGAAGAGGTCGAGTCCCTGGGCAGCATCGACGCCTGGCACACCGGCCGCTGACCTCGGTTGTGGGTGGCCTGGGCGACGCATGCGTCGCCCAGCGCACCCTCACTTGCCGTCCGGCCCGTGAAGGGGCTCAGGCGGCGCGACGAGCCATGCGGTCGGCCAGGTGGCGCAGCGCCGTGAGGGCCTCGGGCGGTGCGGGCATCGCCTGCAGCGCGGCCATGGCCGCGGTCGTTGCCTCGTCCACGTAGGCCTGGGCCGCTTCCAGCCCACCGGAGTCGCGCAGCAAGGCTCGCGCCCGGTCGGCACCGGCCTCGTCGAGGTCGGGGCGACCCAGCAGGGACTCCAACTCGTCCTGCCCGGCGCGGTCGAGGCGATCCAGGGCCTCAGCGACCAGCAGGGTCCGCTTGCCCTCGACGAGGTCGCTGGACACGGACTTGCCGGTTGCCCCCTCGTCACCGAACACGCCGAGGATGTCGTCGCGGACCTGGAAGGCACGACCCAGCGGGTCGCCGAACGAGTGCAGTGAGGCGACGAGGTCGTGGTCTGCCCCACCCAGCACGGCGCCCAACTCCAGTGGGCGCGTGACCGAGTACCGCCCCGACTTCAGCGTCGCGACGGCCAGGACGGTGTCGCGCAGACGCGCCCGACGGGCGGCCGCCTGGACGTCGAGGAACTGGCCGGCCATCACCTCCTCGCGCAGCATGGTGAAGACCCGGAAGCCGGCCATGAACCGTTCCGGGGTGACCTCGCAGCCCAGCCACAGGTCGTCGGCGAGGGTGAAGGCCAGGTCGCCGAGGAGGATCGCGACGGCGTCGCCGTACTCCTGGGCGTCGCCGTGCAGGCCCTCGGCGCGATGCAGGTCAGCGAACGCGACGTGGGTCGCCGGCCGGCCGCGCCGGGTGCTGGCACCGTCGATCACGTCGTCGTGCAGCAGGGCGCAGGTGTGCAGCATCTCCAGCGACAACGCCGCGCCCAGCACGCGTTGGTCGTCGGTGCCCCCGGCTGCCCGGTGACCCAGCAGGGTGAACAGCGGCCGCAGACGCTTGCCCGTGGCCACGTACGCGCGGAGTTCGTCGGCCAGTGGTGCGATGGCGGGGTGGCGTCCCGCCAGCCGTGGCATCGACTCGTCGAGGTAGACCGCCAGGCCCTGCTCGATCAGCCCGGTGAGTCGGGTCAGCAGCAGCGCCGCGTCGGCCCCATCACCCGACGGGTCGGCGGGAGCGGCAGCGTTGTCGGGGGGCGTGGCCACGATCGGTCCTGGGCTTGCTGGGCAGGGGTTCTCCGGCGAGTATGGCGCGAGGTGGCCGGGGCTACCCTCCGAGGCCGACGATGCACCGGAGTCTGCGTGGCTGGCACGACCGTCGGCATGCCGGATCCGGCCACTGTCGAGCGACCGTGGATCGACGCCTATCCACCCGGCGTCCCGCCTCGCTACCCGCTCCCGGCCGTCGCCCTGCCTCGCCTGTTGGCCGATGCCGCCCGGGACTTCCCGCTGCATGACGCGTTGGTCTTCGCCGGTCGAACCTGGTCCTGGAGCGAGCTCGGCGCACTGGCCGAGCAGACCGCCGTCGTGCTCGCCGGCGCCGGCGTGCAGGCCGGGGACCGTGTGGGGATCGTCCTGCCGAACGTGCCCATGATGGTCGTGACGTGCTTCGCCACGTGGCGGCTCGGGGCGACGGTCGTCCCGATCGACCCGCGAGAGGCGACCGCCGAGGTCAGCCGCGTCCTCGCCGCCGCGGGCTGCCATGTGGTGGTCGGGCAGTCCTCCGACCTCGACCGGCTCGAGGCGCTGCGCGACGAACTCCCGGGCCTGCTCACCGTCGCGGCGACCGCCGTCCACAGGTGGCTCCCGCGGACCAAGCGCGTGCTGTTCCCCCTCGCTGCGCGGCGGACCGGCGCCTACCACCGCGTCCCTGCAGACGCCGAGGTCCTCGACCTCGACGCCGCGCTGACGGCGGCCACCGGCCGCGCCCCGGCCGTGCGGATCGACCCGGAGCACGAGGCCGCCATCCTCTTCACGGGCGGCACCACGGGGCGCCGCAAGGGCGTGGTGCTGTCCCACGGCAACCTCGTCGCGAACGCCTTCCAGGCCAGGCTCTGGGTCCCGGACCTGCGCGCCGGGCACGAGCGCTTCCTGTGCGTCGTTCCGTTCAGCCACGCCTATGGCCTGACGTTGGGGATGCTGGCGACGACGCTCGTCGCGGGCGCGATCATCCTGCCCCACGACCCCGACCCGGCCCGCCTGCCGGCGCTGGTCGCCAAGGCGCGACCAACGCTGCTGCCGGCGGTCCCGGCCGTTTACCGGGCCCTCGTGGAGCACCCCGGCGCGGCCAAGGCCGACCTGAGTTCGCTGCGGGCCTGTGTCTCCGGCTCCGCGCCGTTGCCGCCGGACCTCTCGACGACCTTCGAGGTTCGCTCCGGTGGGGCGCGGCTGCGAGAGGGCTACGGCCTGTCCGAGGCCGGGCCACTGACCCACGCGACCCCGATCTACGGGCGTCGGATGGACGGGTCGATCGGGCTGCCGGTCACGGAGACCGTGGCGATCGTCGTCGACCGTGAGGACCCGACGCGACGTCTGCCGGTGGGCGAGGTCGGCGAGTTGGCGATCCACGGACCGCAGGTGATGCAGGGCTACCTCGACGATCCCGAGGCCACGGCTGCCGTCCTGCGCGACGGGTGGCTCCTGACGGGCGACCTGGTCCGCGCTGACGTCGACGGCGTGTTCACGCTCGTCGGCCGCAAGCGTGACGTCATCTCCGCGCACGGTCTGCACGTCTATCCCCGCGAGATCGAGGACGCGCTGCGCCGCCATCCCGACGTCGCCGACGCCGCGGTCGTCGGCCAGCGCCAGGACGACGGTGACGAGACCATCGTCGCGCACGTCGTCGCACGCCCCGGTGTCACGCTGGATCCGGCCGACCTGGCTGCGCACTGCCGCCACCATGTCGCGGCATACGCGATCCCGACCGTGTTCGATGTCCGGACCGAGTTGCCACAGACGGTGCTCGGCAAGGTGCTGCGCCGCCAGTTGCGTGACGAGGAGACGACCTGATGCCCCGCATCCTCATCGTCGACAACTACGACTCGTTCACGTGGAACATCGCCCAGGAGATGGGCGAGCTCGGCGCCGAGGTCGAGGTCGTGCGCAACGACGCCTTCACCGTCGACGAGTTGCTCGGCGACCTTCCCGACGGGATCGTGATCTCGCCCGGGCCGGGCAACCCCGACGACGCCGGGCTGTCCAACGACGTCATCGTCGCGGTTGCCGGCAAGCGTCCGTTGCTGGGGGTCTGCCTCGGTCACCAGTGCATCGGCCAGGTGTACGGGGCGTCGATCGTCCGGGCACCGGAGTTGGTGCATGGCAAGACCAGCATGATCCACCACGAGGGGCTGGGCGTCTTCGCCGGGCTGCCGCAGCCGTTCGAGGCCACGCGGTACCACTCGCTGGTGGTCGACCCGGCGACCGTGCCGGACGTCCTGGAGATCACCGCCCGTACGGCGCAGGGCCTCATCATGGGGCTGCGTCACCGTGACCTCGACCTCGAGGGTGTGCAGTTCCATCCGGAGTCGATCCTCACCAAGCACGGCTACGACCTGTTCCAGAACTTCCTCGACCGGTGCGTGCCGGTCACCGTCTGACGCCTCGTCGAGGTTGTGCAGGGTGTGCCTCGCCTGGTGACGCGATCCCTGCAGGACCGGCCGGGGTGGACCGGGGTGGACGCGCCGTTCGCTTGCGGACGTCTCAGACGGCGTCGGGCGCGGCGCGCAGGGCGGCGAGTGCGTCCTGGAACGTCTCGACCGGGATGATCAGCATCCGGTCATTGGCGACGGCCTGGGCTTCGGCCGCCTGTGACGCCGGGGCCAGGAAGATCGTGTAGCCCTCCTCCTGGGCCGCGAAGACCTTCTGCTGGATCGAGCCGATCCTGCCCACCCGACCGTCGAGTTCCAGCGTGCCCGTGCCGGCGACCCGGCGACCGCCCAGCAGGTCCTCCTCCGCGACGAGGTCGAAGATGGTGATCGCGAACATCAGCCCCGCGGATGGGCCGCCGATCTTGACGCCCTCCTTGAGCCGGACGTCGATCGGCAACGTGACGTCGCGGGGCGTGGTGTCGATCGTGATGCCCAGGCCCGGGCGCGTCATGCCGGCCACTGGGGCGACCGTGACCTCGACGACCATGGCGACCTCGCCGCGCAGGATCGCGAGGGAGGCGACGTCGCCGTCACCCAACTTGCGGGCCTCGACGACCAGTTCGTCCGCCGTGGCGACGGCGACGCCGTTGACCTCGGTGACCAGGTCGCCGGCCTCGAGGATCCCGCCGGCTGGACTCCCCGGCACGACCTGGACGACCTGCGGGAGCGAGTCGATCTCGACGTCCAGCCCGGCGGCCTGCATGGCCACCGCGGCAGAGACCGTGAGCGCATCGGTGAACACCGACGCCTGGTCGTCGAAGTAGGTGCGGTCATCGACGCCGGCCGGAAGGATGCGTTCGCGGTTGGCGATCTCGATCTCGTCGTCAAGCCGCGCCCCGATCAGGGTGAACAACGACGGACTCGCGATGTTGACGGCCAGGAGGGCCGAGCCGCCCTGGAGATCCGTGACGGGTCCGTCGACCTCGAGCAGTTCAACGACCTCGATGGCCGAGCCGGGCGCAAGGGTGAAGAAGGGCATGGGCACGGTGAAGAACGCCGCCGCGACCAGCAGCCACGACAGGCCGTAGAAGAGCCGGCGACCCATCACGTCGTGCCCTCTTCGACCGCCGGGGCGCCGCGTCGCAGGCGCAGTCGTTCCAGGGCCTCGCCGAACTGGCGCGAG
>CBDTZE010000054.1:0-9303 GCA_965364815.1 uncultured Nitriliruptoria bacterium
CCCGCGGACCTCGCCTTCGACCTGCGCACCATCCTGATCGCGACCGGGATCATCTCCGGCGTCGCCATGGCGGTCGCGGTGCCGCTGGGCCTCGGCGCCGCTGTCTACCTGTCCGAGTACGCCCGCCCCCGGGTCCGTCGCGCGGTGAAGCCTGCCCTGGAGATCCTGGCCGGCGTGCCCTCGGTGGTGCTCGGCTTCTTCGCGCTGACGGTCCTGACCCCCGACCTCGTGCAGAAGATCTTCGGCGAGGCCCGGACCTTCAACATGCTGGCCGCCGGGATCGGTGTCGGCATCCTCGTGACGCCGCTCATGGCCTCGATCACCGAGGACGCCCTGCGAGCCGTGCCGATGGCGATGCGTGAGGCCAGCTACGGCCTCGGCGCCCGCAAGCGGACCACCGTGCTCAAGATCGTCCTGCCCGCCGCGCTGTCGGGCATCGTCGCGGCGATCATCATCTCGGTCTCCCGCGCGATCGGCGAGACCATGGTCGTCACGATCGCGGCCGGCGGTTCCGGATCGTCTCCCTTCACCGCGAATCCGTTGGAGCCGTCCCTGACGATGACCTCGGCCATCGCGAACCTCGCCACCGGATCCGACGCCCCGACGGTCGGCGACCCGTTCGCGTCGTTGTACTTCGTCGGGATGTTGCTCTTCCTGATCACCCTGGGCTTCAACATCCTCGGTGACCGGGTCGTGCGCAAGTACCGGAAGGCCTACTGATGCCGGCCTCGACCATCGCCCCGAACGCGGTCCCGGAACGTCGGACGCACGACATCCTGTCCGGCCGCAAGGGCCGTGCCCAACTCGGGGAGCTCGGCTTCCAGTGGCTGGCGCTGTCGGGTCTGCTGATCGCGCTGGGGGTGCTGGTGCTGCTGCTGGTCGACATCGCGACCTCCGCCGTCCCGGTGTTCCAGGAACGGGGCATGGGGTTCCTGACGGACCAGATCTCCGGGCGGCCGGCGCGGACGGGCCTCCTCGGGGCGCTCGTCGGCTCACTCCAGATCGCGATGCTCACGATGATCCTCGCGTTCCCCCTGGGGATCGCCACCGCGATCTACCTCGAGGAGTACGCCACCGGCTCGACGTTCACCCGCCTCGTCGACGTGAACATCCGCAACCTCGCCGGTGTGCCGTCGATCGTCTACGGCCTCCTGGGCCTGGCGATCTTCGTACGCCTTCTTGGGCCCGAAGGACTGGTCAACCTCACCGGGGGACGCACGGCGCTGGCCGGCGGCCTCACGATGGGGCTGCTGGCCCTCCCGATCGTCGTCATCACCGCGGCCGAGTCGATCCGTGCCGTGCCCGACTCCCTGCGCCAGGGCGGGTACGGCATCGGGGCGACTCGTTGGCAGGTCACCAGCAAGCTCGTGCTGCCCAGCGCGGCGCCGGGCATGCTGACGGGCATGATCCTTGCCCTGTCACGCGCCATCGGCGAGACCGCGCCCCTGATCGTCATCGGCGCGGCCTTCGTGTCCAACGCCAGCACGAACCTGGTCACGTCCCTGCGGGATCCGTTCACGGCGTTGCCGGTGCAGGTCTTCACGTGGGCCAAGCGCCCACAGGTCGAGTTCAAGGACGAGGTGGCGCCCGCTGCCATCCTCGTCCTGCTTGCCTTCACCCTGACGATGAACGCGATCGCCATCGTGCTGCGCAACCGCTACGAGAAGAAGGCGTCCTGAGGCTGCTGCCTCGGACATCCGACGAGAGAGAAGTGATCATGGGCGAGGGGCCATTCACCCACACGCCGGCTGGCGTCCCGGGACGTGTCCGCCTGACCTTCGACGAGAAGCTGAACCACGTCGAGGACGTCTTCGTCCGCGCCGCCTTGCGGGTCGCCGAGGCCATGCCGAAGCTCACCGGCTCCTTCCTCGACGGAGACAAGTCCGCCGTCGCGTTGGGCAAGGCCATGGCACACGAGGTCCGCACCGGCATCCGCGAGGTCGAGGACGAAGGCTTCGTGCTGTTGGCCCGTGAGGCCCCGGTCGGGCGGGACCTGCGGCGCCTGGTTGCCCTGCTTCGCCTGGCCACGGACATCGAGCGCTCGGCCAGCCTGCTCCTCCACGTCGCCGAGGCCGCCAACCACCTCGACCCGCGTGGACTGCCCGAGAACCTGCGCGCGACCTTGCGGGAACTCGCTGACGCATCCAACGACGTCTTCCGTGCCGGCATCGATGCCTGGCGCCAGCGCGATGCGCTTGCGATCACCGATGTCGACGAACTGGACCACCGCGTCGACTCGCTGCAGATCGCCGTGCTGGACCAGTCGTCCGCGGCGAACCGCCTGGGCGAGGAGTTGCTGGTCCTCGGGTTGGTGGCTCGCTACCTCGAACGCATCGCGGACCATGGCGTCGCCCTGGCCCGTGACGTCGCCTTCGTCGTCACCGGCGAACGCGTCTCGCAGACCGACTGAGCACGTCCAACCATGTCAGGGGGGCGTCATGCCCAAGGTGTTGCTGGTCGAGGACGAGGCGGCGATCGCCGAGGGTCTGACCGTGTCGTTGGAAGCCGAGGGCTACCAGGTCGCCTGGGTCCAGGACGGCCTCGAGGCCATCGCCCGGTGGGAACGTTTCCGTCCTGACATCGTGCTGCTGGACGTCATGCTTCCCGGCCGATCCGGGACGGACATCTGCCGTGAACTGCGGCAGCGCTCGGACGTGCCGATCATCATGCTGACCGCGAAGGACGGCGAGGTCGACCGCGTTGTCGGTCTCGAGTTGGGTGCCGACGACTACGTCACCAAGCCCTTCTCCACGCGCGAGTTGGTGGCCCGCGTCCGTGCCGTCCTGCGCCGCGCCGGAGGGGGCGAGGCCCTGGACGCCGAGGCACCCGTGGAGGCACGTGGCGTCCGCGTCGACCGAGCACGCCACGAGGTCCACGTCGACGGTCGCCTGGTCGAGTTGCCGCCCAAGGAGTTCGACCTCCTCGGCTACCTCATCGAGCACGCAGGCCGGGTCCTGACGCGCCACCAGCTGATCGACGAGATCTGGGGGACCGACTACGTCGGCGACACCAAGACCCTCGACGTGCACATCCGCCGACTCCGGACGCGGGTGGAGCAGGACCCCCAGGAACCGGTCCGCATCCTGACCGTTCGGGGCGTCGGCTACCGCTTCTCCGACGGATGAGGCCCGGGACGTTGCCGGCAGCGATCGGCCGACCTGTCCGGACCATGGCCATGCCTGCGGCATGCTGTGCCTGCACCTCCCGGTCCGGAGCCTTCGCGTGACCCGCCTCGTCTTCCTCGTCCTGCCCCTCGTCGGGTTGTTCGGCGTGTGGGCCGGCACGGTCGGCGACGGGCATCCGTCGGCGTGGCTCGTGGGCGGTCTCGTCGGCCTCGCCAGCGCCTCCCTGGTCTGGAACCTCGCGCTGCGCCGAACGCGGTCGTTGTCGCGGTCCGTCAACGCCTGGATGGGCAAGGTGGAAGTCGAGCCCGTCGACGTCGACGGGGGACCGGACCACCGCGAACTGACCACGGCCCTCAACACCCTCGGGGCCGCCTACGCGCGGCGGGGGCAACGCCTCGAGCAGGCAGGACCCAACGTCGAGGAACTGATCCAGGGTCTTCCCGAGCCGGCCGTCCTGTTCCGCACCGACGGCATCGTCGCCGCAATCAATGACGCAGCCCGGGAACTGCTCGGAGCGGCGGAGGGCAACGACCTGTCGATCACGCAGGCCCTGGGATCAGCGGCGTTGTCGGACCTCGTGGTCGCGGTGCTGGACGGGGCGTCGGACATCGGGCTCGACGAGGTCACCCTGGGCCGACGGGTCGTCTCCGCCAGGGCGACGGCCTTCGCCGGGCACGTCCTGCTCCTCGTCCAGGACCTGACCGAGGCCCGCCGGATCGCCGAGGTCCGTCGCGACTTCGTGACCAATGCGTCGCACGAACTCAAGACCCCAGTTGCCGGGATCCAGTCGCTGGCCGACGCCATGGACGTCGTGCTCGACGACGACCCGGTACGGGCACGCCAGTTGCTGGGTCGCCTCCGTGGGGAGTCGGAACGGCTCTCGTCGCTGGTCGGGGACCTGCTCAGCCTGCGCAAGGTGGACGACGACGTCACCGAGGCCGACGTCGAGGCCGTGGACGTCGAGCGACTCGCGGCCGAGATCTTGGCCGGCGCGACGGTGTCCGCAGACGCACGCTCCATCGAGGTGTCGTTGGACGTCGAGGCCGGACTGCGCGTGGTGGCCGTCCCCGACGACCTGCGGTTGGTCCTGACGAACCTCGTCGACAACGCCGTCAAGTACAACCTCGACGGCGGGACGGTCGCCGTGTCGGCCCGTCGAGACGGAGAGCTCGTACGCATCGAGGTCCAGGACAGCGGGATCGGCATCCCGGCCCACGATGCGGATCGCATCTTCGAGCGGTTCTACCGCGTCGATCCGGGCCGCAGCCGAGACGCCGGAGGGACGGGCCTGGGCCTGGCCATCGTGCGCAACGCGGTGGAGCGCAACGGCGGGACCATCGAGGTCGACAGCCTGCTGGGTGCCGGCGCGACGTTCATCGTCCGACTCCCCGCGGCCTAGCGTCCCGCTCCACCGTCCGTGTCGGAGCAGCCCGTGCCAACGCCAGCCGAGGACCTCGACCGCGACCGCGGCAAGACGCTGCGCGGCCCGGTCATCCTCTCGCTGCTGGAGGAGGAACTCGGACCCGAGGCCGTCATCGCGTTGGACTTCGACAACACGTGGGAGTTGTTGCTGGCCACGATGTTCTCGGCCCAGTCGACGGACGTGAAGGTCAACGAGGTCACCAAGCCGTTCTTCGCTCGCTGGCCCGGACCCGAGGAGCTTGCCTCCGCTGATCTCGCCGACATCCAGGTCCAGATCGGCTCGCTGGGTCTGTTCCGGAACAAGGCCAAGAACGCCCAGGCGACGGCCAGGATCATCCTCGCCGAGCACGGTGGTGAGGTCCCCGCCGACATGGCCTCGCTGATCGCGTTGCCCGGCGTGGCGCGCAAGACCGCCAACGTGGTGCTGTCCAACGCCTTCGGGATCAACGTCGGCGTCGTGGTCGACACGCATGTCATGCGCCTGTCCCGGCGGCTGCTCCTGACGCGCAAGGACGATCCGAAGAAGATCGAGCCAGACCTCATGCGCCTGTTCCCCCAGGAGCAGTGGCTGCGCGTCAGCGACCTCCTGATCCACCATGGCCGTCGGACCTGCGACGCCCAGCGCCCGAAGTGCCACGACTGCGTCATCGAGCACCTGTGCCCCTCGTCCCAGGTCGCGGGGCGCAAGGACAAGCGCTGACCCAGGGTTGTGGGGAGCCCTGGGTCAGAGGTCAGCGGTGGGTGCGGACCCAGCGTTCGCGGAGGCGGGCGAGGATGGCGAGGACGGCCGCGATGCCCGCAGCCAGCGCGAGCGCCCCGTGGATCGGGCGGTCGATCGGGGTCGGCGGTGCCAGGTGGCGCACGGATGTGGCGCGGATGGTGAGTCCGCCGCCGTCCTGGGAATCGGCGCGCAGGAACACCCCGTCGACGAGGATGACGTCGCCGCGGACGCCTCGGCGTCCCGGTGCCTGGATGAGGTCGATGAACTCCTCGGGCACCCACACGGCCAGGCCGCTGTTGCTGCCGCGGTACTCGCGGTGGGCCGGGAGCGGTCCGACTTCCATCGCGTAGCCATCGTCGTTGACCTGGATCCACGCGCCGCCGTCGCGGCGCAGGACGTCGCCCACGACCTCGCCCACGTAGGTCACGATGCGACCGTCGAACCGACGGGGGCACGCGACGGCGTCGGTCGAGGTGATGCGTCCGACCCGCCCGACGACGGTCTCCTCGCTGTCCGAACCCGGCAGCGTCCGTTCGCAGTTGACGACGTCCTGGGGTGGCTGCTCCGCCAGCAACTCCTCGAGGGGCGTCAGGGTGACGGTGGGGGCGGTGTGCTGCAGCAGGACGGTCAGTCCGATGACCGCGGCGATGACCAGGAGCACGCCAGCGACCTGGACCAGGGCGCGATCGGAGACGGGGCGGCGATTCACTGGCGACCCCGTGCGAGCGCGACGCCGTACCCGACCATGGCGAACACGGCCATGAACTCGAGGCGGCCGAGCCACATCTGGGCGATCATCGTGACCTCGAGGGCATGGTTCATGCCGGGGTGGGTCAGGCCGGTCGACAGGCCGACGGTGGCGGTCGCCGACACCGACTCGAACAGCGCCGAGGTGAAGTCGGTCGACGTGGTGAACAGCGCGACCATCGCGCCGCCGAGGTAGGTCAGCAGGAACAGCAGCAGCATCGTGGTTGCGGCCTTGACCTGGCTGTCACGCAGGATGAGGCGGCGACGTGAGTGGTAGGTCGACACGACCAGGGCGGACTCCGGCAGCAGCACCCGGCGGATGTCGTGCGTCAGGCCCTTGAGGGCGATGCCGACCCGGATGGCCTTGAAGCCGCCGGCGGTCGACGAGGCCATGCCGCCCAGCGCCATCGCCCCGACGACCGCGGCAGGCGCCAGCTGGCCCCAGTCTGACACGTAGAGCGCCGGGGCGTTGACGGCGAAGCCGGTGCCGGTGTGTGCCGAGACGATCGTGAAGAAGCCCTTGCGGAACATGGGGCCGGCGTCCGTGAAGGCGCCAGAGCGACCCAGCCCGAGCATGACCACGAAGGTCATCGCGGTGAGGGTCATCGCCATCGTCCGCGTCTCGATGTTCTTGCGGAGCTCCCCGATCTCGCCGCGCCACAGCATGTAGTGCAGCCCGAAGGAGAGGGTTCCGGCGACCATCAGCACGACCAGCACGGACTCCATCGCGACCGAGTGGTAGTAGCCGACGGAGGTCGACATCGTGGAGAAGCCGCCGGTGTCGAACGCCGCCATGAAGAGGTTGACGCCGTGATAGAGCGCCCGCCAGGGCGTCAGCCCGGCGAACATCCCGGCGAGGACCAAGGCCGTCGTGCCCAGCAGCAGATAGACGCTGGCGACCGTGTAGATGAACCGTGCCGTACGGATGATGTTCGGCATGATCCGCTCGTCGCGGCCCTCGCCCACGTAGAGCGTCCCCAGCTGTGCTGAGCCTGACCCTGAGGCGAAGAGCGTGAGCACGACGACGATGATGCCCTGGCCGCCCGCGAAGTGGAGCAGGTGCCGGTAGACGTTCATCGACGCGGCGAGGTGGTCGAGGTCCATCAGCAGGGACAGCCCCGACGTCGTCAGGCCGCTCATCGCGTCGAACATCGCGTCGAGGAACGAGTCGAAGTGGCCGCTGAGGTAGAGCGGGACGGCCGCGAAGCCTGCCCCGGCCAGCCACGACAGCGCCACGGTCACCATGCCGTGCGACCACTGCAGCGATTCGCGGGTCCGGAAACGGATCTCCGTCAGGCTGCCGACGATGATCGCCAGCGACGCCCCGAAGACGAAGGCGCTGAACGCGTTCCATTCACGCAGGAAGAGGGCGATGACCGCCGGGAGCAACTGCATCAGGCCGAGGCCGAGGATGACCTTGCCCACGTAGTAGGCGATGATCCGACCATCGTTGCGGTCGGGGCGCGAAAACAGTCGCCGGTTCGCCATCGTTCAGTACCCGAGCGACACGAGGACGGCGAGGAGGAAGCCTCCCGCGGACGCGGCCAGGGCGATCAACGCCACGAGGCCGATGCCGATCGCGCCACGACGGAACGGGTTGCCGTCGTCGGAGCGGCTCGGGGCCTCGGTCGGCTCGTGGCGGGGCGTCATTCGGCGGAGACCAGCTTCTGGCGCAGCCGGTCCTCGAGTTCCGGCGTCGTGAGCGCGAGCACCTCGTCTCCGGGCAACAGTTGCGTCGTCCCGCGCGGGATGATGACCTGTTCCTCGCGGAAGATCGCGCAGAGGACCACGTCGTGCGGTAGGTCGAGGTCGGAGACGAACCGGGCCTTGGGCACCTGGGCGCCCTCGCCGGCCGCGGGGACGCGCACCTCGACGAGTGAGACCTTGCCGCCCTTGAGGCTGCTGAGGTGGATCAGTTCGCCGACGCCGAACTCGTTCTCCAACAGTTGCGAGATCAACTGGGTGGACGACACCGCCTCGATGCCGAGCTTCTGGAAGATGGCGACGTTCTTCGGCGTGTTGACTCGGCTGATCGTGCGACGGACGCCGAACTCGACGCGCGCCAGCTGGCACGCGACCAGGTTCTCCTCGTCCTCGTGGGTCGTGGCGACGAAGACGTCGGCACGGTCGAGGTGCGCCTGCTCGAGGTAGCGGGTGTCACCCGCGTCGCCCTGGATGACCAGGACGGGATGGTTGGCGACGAGGTCCTCGCAACGTTCGGCGATCCGCTCGATCACCGTGACGTCGTTGCCCTTGGCGACCTGGTCCTCGGCGATGTAACGACCGATGCGACCGCCGCCGGCGATCACCACGTACATGGTGGCTCCATCAGGTCTTGTCGCGATCGAGGGGGTCGAGCAGGTGCTTGACCCGACGGTAGGCGCCCTTGCGGACCGCCGCCGTGACGACGTCCCCGCGTTCGAGTCGCTGCGTGGGGGAGGGGATCAGGATCCGGCTGCCACGGCTGATGCCGGCGACCCGGAGCTTGTCCTCGAGTTCGAAGTCTTCCACGGGGAGGCCGTGGCCGGAGGATCCGATCCGCATGTCCACGACGGCGACGTCCGGGGCGGCCTCGAACTCCAGGTGCTTGCGGAAGGTGCCACTGCGCAACTCGTTGAGGAACAGCTTTGCCAGCAGACCGGTGCCGGAGACGTAGCGGACACCGAGCTTGCGGTAGACCGACTCCCGCTCCGGGTTGAACAGGCGAGCGACCGTACGTGGCACGTCGTACAGGTGGGTCGCGACCTCGACCGCCATCAGGTTGGCGTTGTCGGATCGCGTGACCGCGAGGAAGGCATCGGCGCGGGCGATCCCGGCGCGCTCCAGGACGTCGCGATCGGTGACATCACCGATGACGGTCTCGCCGTTGAAGGCGGAGCCCAGGCGGTCGAACGCGAGCGGATCCTGGTCGATCGCCACGACGTCGTCGTCGGGGTTGTCGGACAGTCGGATCGCGATCTCGGCGCCGAGGCGGCCGCAGCCGCCGACGATGATGTGCACGAGGAACGTTCCGGGTGGTGAGGACGAAGGTGAGTCTGCCACGCGTCGTACCCTGCGCCCCATGACTGCCACCTCCACGTCCGCGTCCGCGACGGCCCCGACGGGCTTCCCGGACACCCTCCTGCTGGCCGCGCCGCGCGGGTTCTGCGCCGGCGTCGACCGCGCCGTGCTCATCGTCGAGCGGGCGATCGAGGCCTACGGGGCGCCGGTCCACGTCCGCCATGAGATCGTGCACAACACCCACGTCGTGCAGCGCCTGGCCGATCTCGGTGCGGTGTTCGTCGAGGA